>DAISIS010000693.1:0-2514 GCA_036821925.1 Pirellulaceae bacterium | reverse complement strand
CTGCCGCAACCGGTGTCCCTACGAAGCGATCCGGTTCGTGTTTGACGAGCAGTTGTACACCCTCACGCCGCGCGTGGACCTGCAACGCTGCAACGGGTGCGGCGCCTGCCAGGTGGCCTGCCCCACCCAGCCGCGCAAGGCCATTGTGGTCCGCCCCCGGCTGCGGGCGGGAGACCGCCGTGCCCGGCCACCGCACGATCAGATCCAGTTGTGACGGTGGAACATGTAGAGCATGCCACCCCCGACCGACGCGCAGAACAGCCAGAAGACCGGATACGCCCAGCCGACCTCGTTCTCGGGAATCGGCATGTTCATGCCGTACACGCCGGCCAGAAAGGTCAAGGGCACGAAGATCGTCGAGACGATCGTCAAGGTCTTCATAATGTCGTTCATGCGGTTCGAGACGAGCGACATGTAGGTCTGGGTCAGCGAGTCGGCGAATTCGCGGTACGTTTCCAGCAGATCCTGCACCTGCACCAGGTGATCGTAGATATCGCGCAAATACGTGGCCGTTGTTTCGGACAGGCAGACATGCGGCTCCCGGTGCAATTTGAAGATCAGTTCCCGCATCGGCCAGGCGATGCGCCGCAACAGCGACAGGTCGCGGCGAAACCGGTAGATGTCCGGGAGCACATTCTCGCGTGTGTCGTGGAGTACGGAGTCTTCGATTTTGTCCAGATTGTCCGAGATCTCCTCCAGGATCGGGAAGAAACTGTCGACCAGGTGGTCCACCATGCAGTAGAGGAGAAAGCTGGCATCATGCTGCCGCAGCCGGGACCCCTTGTCGCGGATCCGGCCTTCGACGGCCCGCAGCAGGTCGGGCTCCTTCTCTTCGAACGAGACCAGCGTCTTGCGCCCCAGGAAGAAACTCACCTGTTCCGACTCGACATGGTCCGCCTTGCGCGCCACGGCGCGCGCGATGATGAACAGCCGGCCGAGATGGTCTTCAGAAAACGGGAAGTCCTCGGCCTTGGGACGCTGGTCCAGGTTCAACACGTCCTCGATCGCCAGCGGATGCAGTTCGTATTTGTCGGCAAACAGGTGTATCAGCGCCGGATCGCCGGGACCGGCGAGGTGGATCCAACGCACTTCCGACCACGGCGGCCGATGGCGCGCCAGGAAGTCCGCTACGTCGGTTACCTGCTCGATCGCGTATTGCTCCGGGCAGTAATCGATGCAGGTGATCTGCACCCCGGCACCCGGCTGCAGCACCCCGCCCGGCTCCTGCGCGGGACGTTCGGGCGGCGGCGTCAGGTCGAGCACTTCCGCCCAGGGACGCTTGGCCACCTTGTCTTCCGGATTCTGAGACGCGTCACCTGCAGCGCTCACGCCACAACCTCGCTCGCTGACCGCATGCCCGCCGCTGCCCCCCGGCCGCTGCCACGCACAGGCGGAATGGACGCATCATACCATAGCCGGCCGGCAAAGCGAGTTGATCAGGCGAGCGAAAACCGCCGCCGGCATTCGTTGACGACCAGTTCCGCCGCCGTATCGAAACCGATGTGGGTGCGATTGATCACCAGATCGTACAGGTGCGGATCGCCGATCTGGCGGTTGAAATGGGACTTGATCAGGTCCCGGCGGTTCTGGTCCGTGTCACGAATGTACCGGCGGGCTTCCGCCTCCGAACAGCCGTGCACCTCCCGAATCCGCGCGATCCGCATCGCCAACGGCGCGACCAGGAAGACCGACACGCCGCGCTCTGCCGGCAGGAAATACTGGGCACCCCGCCCCACGAACACCTTGCTGGAATGCTGCGCGGCCAGCAGCACGAGCTGGCCCAGGTGCACAATGTACTCGGACCGCGTCACCAGCCGCGGGTCGAGCCACTTGCCGAACACCTCGATCAGCCAGTTCGAAGTCGTCTCGTCGGCCACTCCCACCATCGCACGCGGCAGGTTGAACTTGTCTGCCATCTTGTCCAGCAGCTCGCGGTTCAAGACCTCCCAGTGGAGCAACTCGCCGACGCGCCGGGCCACCGCCGATCCGCCCGCCCCCGCTTCCCGCGAGATGGCAATGTACGGATGAATGTACCCCGGCGACACGCGGGTCGACTCCGCCTTCTGTCGCCGCCGCTCCGCGTCCAGGTGCAGGGCCCATTCGTGGACACGCTGTTCGGCCAGCCGCGACGCAGACGTGTCGCCCGGCGTTCTCGGTTGAATCAGCGCCATGACACACCTCCTCATCGGCAGACAACTGGATCTCCCCGTGACACGTCCGATGAGCGGCGTGGCGTCCTGCTGGGCCGAGGACGCTGCGCCGCGCGCGCATTCACCTTCCCATCCACCGGACGACTCCCACACCGTTATTCTAGCAGGCCGGAGTGCTGCGGCCAAAATTCGTTCAACCCTGCCCCGCGTCTGCCCCGCGCGATCCGGCGATGCGGGTCGCACCCCTCCACCTCCGCCGGGCTACGTGAACCGTCGCACGCCGGTGTCGGAGGTTCCCCGGCCGCCGTCCCAAGTTCACCGTTCCAAGTTCACCGTTCCAAGTTCACCGTTCCAAGTTCACCGT
>DAISIS010000692.1:0-2542 GCA_036821925.1 Pirellulaceae bacterium | reverse complement strand
GCGCGTTCTTCTCCTTGCGGCGTGCCCGGATGCCGCTATACTGTAGGGCTTTCCGTCGGTCGAGGCTAACGTATTTGAGGGGGACCTCATGGCGCGGGTGTGTGAAATCTGTGGAAAGGGCACTCAGGTCGGCAACGCCGTTGAGACGCGTGGCAAGGCCAAGTACCTGGGCGGCGTCGGAACCAAGGTCACCGGGATTACCCGCCGCCAGTTCAAGCCGAACCTGCAGCGGGTCCGCATCACGACGGCCGAGGGTACGAACCGGACGGTCCGGGTCTGTACGCAGTGCCTGCGGAGCGGCGCCGTGCGTCGCGTCGTGCGCCAGAAGCCGTTCTGTTTGCCCACCGCTGAAAAGGCCAAGGCGAAAACGTGAGCCTGACGCGGGCGGACGTCGAGAAGGTTTCGCTGCTGGCGCGTCTCGCGTTGACGCCGGACGAGCTGGATGCGCTGACCCTCCAGTTGGGCGAGATCGTCCGCTACGTGGAGCAGTTGGGCGAGTTGGACACGCGTGATGTGCAGCCGCTGGCGCACGCGCTGGATCTGGCCAACGTGTTTGCCGACGACACGTTGCTCCCGAGCCTCGACCGTGAGCAGGCGCTGGCCAATGCTCCCAAGCGTGATGCCGAGTGTTATCGAGTCCCAGCGGTGCTGGGCGACGAGTCTTCGCGGTGACCTGCCATGTCTCTGATTGAACTCACGGCCGCACAGTTGCGGGACGGCCTGGCTGCGGGCCGGTTCAGTGCGCAGGAGATCACGCAGAGTCTGCTCGAGCGGATTGAGCGTGTGGATCGGTCCGTCGGGGCGTTCCTGCGAGTGGCCCCCGACGCGGCGTTGGCGCAGGCCGCCGCGTCCGATCAGCGCCGCGCTGCCGGGCGCTGCCTCAGCCCGCTCGATGGGATCCCCGTCGCGCTGAAAGACGTGCTGTGCACGGCGGGGGAGCCGACGACCTGCAGTTCGCGCATGCTGGCCAACTTCGTGCCCCCCTACGACGCGACGGTGGTGCGCAAGCTGCGCGAGGCCGGCCTGGTACTGCTGGGCAAGACGAACCTGGACGAGTTCGCGATGGGGGGCTCGACCGAAAACGCCGCGCTGGGGACGACGCGCAATCCGTGGGATGCCCGCCGCGTGCCGGGTGGTTCCAGCGGCGGATCGGCGGCCGCGGTGGCCGCGCGCATGGTGCCGTGGGCGATCGGCACCGACACGGGAGGGTCCATCCGCCAGCCGGCGGCGTTTTGCGGAGCGGTCGGACTCAAGCCCACCTACGGGCGCGTGAGTCGGTTCGGGCTGATCGCCTTCGCGAGCAGCCTGGATCAGGTGGGACCCCTGGCCCGGACGGCGGCCGACGCGGCCCTGCTGCTGGAGGTGATCGCCGGCCCTGACCCGCAGGATGCGACCAGTGCGCCCGTCGCGGTGGAACCCTACAGCCGGGCGGTGGCCGAACCGCTGGAAACGCTCACGCTGGGGGTGGTGCGCGAGCAGTTTGGCGCTGGCCTGGACGCTGAGGTAGGTGCGGCGGTCGAACGTGCGATCGACACGTTTCGGGCGCTGGGGGGGACGATCCGCGAGGTGACGCTTCCCCACAGTCGCTACGGCATCGCCACCTATTACCTCATCGCGCCGTGCGAAGCGTCGAGCAATCTGGCTCGCTATGACGGAGTGCATTACGGGTATCGTACGGACGAAGCCGCCATGTCGCGCGCGGTGGCCGACCAGCAGCGGCAGGGCGCGGACGCGGCCGACGACGGCGACAGCGGCCTGCTGCGGATGTACCGCCAGACCCGCGCGGAAGGGTTCGGCCCCGAAGTCAAACGCCGCATCATGCTGGGCACGTATGCGCTGAGCGCCGGATACTACGAGGCCTATTACCTCAAAGCGCTCCAGGTGCGCCGGCTGATCCGCCAGGATTTCGACGCGGCGTTCGGGCAGGTCGATCTGCTCATCGGCCCCACCACGCCGACCCCCGCCTATTGTGCGGGCGAGAAGCTGGACGATCCCCTCGCGATGTACCTGGGTGACCTGTATACCGTCACAGCGAATCTGGCCGGGATTGCCGGGCTGTCCCTGCCGTGCGGATTCACCCGCAGCGGGCTCCCGATCGGCATGCAGCTCCTGGCGCCCGCCTTCCACGAGTCGCGTCTGTTGCGCGCTGCGCACCACTACCAGCAGCAGACCGATTGGCACACGCGGATGCCGGAGTTGTCATGAATGGCACGCCCTACACCACCGTGATCGGCCTGGAGGTGCACGTCCAGCTCAAGACGCGCACGAAGCTGTTCTGCCGCTGCAGCACCGCGTTCGGGGCGGCCCCCAATACGCAGACCTGCCCCGTCTGCATCGGCCTGCCCGGCAGCCTGCCGGTGATGAACCGGCAGGCGTTCGCGCTGGCCCTCAAGACCGCCGTAGCGCTGCACTGCGACATCCCGGCCTTTACCAAGTGGGACCGCAAGAACTACTTCTATCCCGACCTGCCAAAGGGCTACCAGATCAGCCAGTACGACCTGCCGATGTCGCGCGACGGCTACCTGGACATCGGCGATCCGCA
>DAISIS010000691.1:0-2563 GCA_036821925.1 Pirellulaceae bacterium | reverse complement strand
TGAACGAGACCCACAATTCGTCTCCCTCGCCCTGGAACAGGCCGGGGAAGGCCGCATACTGCGCCTCGTTGCGGTACAGCACCAGGTCTTCCTTGCCGGGCTCGGCCGCGGCGAGTCCGGCGCAGGCCAGCCAACCAGCGGCTGAGAGGGGAAAGACAACCAAGATCAACGCGGCGACCTTGGTTCGCAAGAACGGACGTCGAGCAGAAGATGGCATACCGGGCCTGCTGGGAGATGCGGCGAGGTTCGGAGACCAACGGCGGCAGCGGTCAGTGTACCATCCTCTTCCGGCGCGCAACAGACGGCGAACGCCGAAGGGTCTTCGCCAAGACGCCAGGACACAAGGCCGCCGAGAAAGCCTGTGTGGAAGGACCGGGCGCAGCCTTGGCCGCAGCACATCACACCTGGAACGTCGTCGGCGACGGCGACTCGGGGTCGACCGCGTCGACCGTGCGGCGCAGCCAGGCCAGGTCCCTGGTCAGCCCCTGCGTGAACAGGCCGATGTCGCTGCTGTGGATCAAGAAGTTGGCTCCGTCGCGAAGCAGGTCGGCAGCTTGCTCCAAGGGGCCCCAGAAGTGGATGCCCGCGCCCACGCCGGCGCTGCGCGCTTGGCGGAAGATCGTGCGCACCGCCTCCAGGAAGCGGGGATGCGCGTATTGCTCGGGAATGCCCAGGCTGCACGAAAGATCGTGCGGACCGATCAGTACGGCGTCCAGCCCGGGCACGGCCAGGATCGCGTCCAGGGCGGCCATGGCCGGAGTGCTCTCGATGTTCACGACCAGCACGTTGCCCGCGCAACCGCGCCGCATATATTGGTCCAACTCCGGCTGACAGGGCTCACCCTGCAAGAGTCGCTGCAGCCGTTGGCCTTTGATCGGCCGGCATTTGACGGCTCCGCACAAGGCTTGCACCTGCTCTGCGGTTTCCACGTAAGGGGCGATCACGCCCGCCGCTCCGCCGTCCAGGACCTGCGTGGCCAGGTAGGGATCGGGAGAAGGAATGCGGACCAGCGGCGCCATGCCCAGTCCATCGTAGGCCTGGCACATCCAGGAGAGCTGCGCGCGGTCCAGGGCGATGTGCTCGGTGTCGATGAACACGAAGTCCAGCGCGCATCCGCGCAGCGTCTGCGGCCAGCGCGGCGATGGAGAAACGATCAACGTGCCGTACACACGGCGTCCGGCGCGCAAAGCGGTTGCCAAGTCCGATCCGTTCATAAACGCTTTTCCTGCTGAGAGAACCAGGACAAATCCACGATGACCGCACGCAGCGATAGGCCGCTGCGGACCCAGGCCGGGGTGCCGAACATGTAGGTGATGACCGCCTTGCCGTCGCTGGTGAAGGTGCAGCCCAGGTTGGTGTATTCGTCTTGCGCGCCGGCGGCCAGGTTGCCAACGATCTGCCAGGTCTTTCCGGCATCCGACGATACCGCGGCGCTCAAGGGCGTGCGCTCGCCAAAGTGATGATGCCCCTTGGCGATGTACGGGCTGTGGTTCCACAGCAACAGCAGCGTACCGGTCCCGGGAATCGTGCGCAGGCAGGTGCAGGACTCGCCGCTCTCCAGGCCCGAGGGCTCTGGCTCGCTCCAGGTCTCGCCGCTGTCGCGCGAGCGGCACAAGTACGGCCCGCCGAGTTGCGTGCGGAGCGACATGACCAACGTCTGGTCCGGCAGTTCGGCCACCGACGCCTCCATGGCGCCGCGCATGGGCAGCTCGATCTTGGCGGGAGTTTTGCGCCAGGTATGGCCCGCGTCGTCGCTGGCGAAGCACCCCACCGAGTTCTTCTGTTTCCACTGGTTTCCGGTCCCGCCATGAAACGGCAGCAGGATCCGGCCCGAGTGGAGCAGCACCAGGGCGCTGGCCCCGCCTTGCAGCCACTGGCCATCGGACTGGCTCCAGACAGGCTTTTCTTCGCAGAAGGTCTTGCCGTCGTCGCGCGAGCGGAACAGGCACATGCTGCTGCTGGAACCGGTGCCATGGGCGCGCAAGCAGATCATCAACACTTCGCCGGACGGCAGGCGCAGCAGGGCCGGGGCCTGCACGTTCATGTCGTCGGGGGCGATGTCGACCAGCATTCGCGGCTCGATCCACGTGCGGCCGCCGTCAGTCGAGGTGCGCGCCCAGATGCGGCACCGGCCGCGATCGTGGCCGCCATTCTTACCGTGCTCGTACTTGTGATAGACCACCATGAGCTTCTTGCCCGGCAGTTCCACCACCGAGGCCGTGTCGGCCCGGGGCGTTTCCGCACCGGCCTGCTCGATGACCGCGTGGACCACGGCCGGGTGGTTGAGCAAGGCGGTGGGTTCATCGGCCGCCCGAGTGGCGGCCGTGCAGGCGAGCGCGACCAGCAGCGGTACCAATGGCTTCGTTGGCATGTTCGTTGACTCCTCACAAGGACCGTAACCGTGCAAGAACGCTGGCTCAAGGCTCCCGGCCGTCGGTCAGCCAGGCCATGTTGAAGCGTGCGAATTGGATCTCGTCCCAGTAGTGCGTGCTCCCTTCCGGGCCGCGTTCGTAGATCAGGCCGATCGAGCCGTCGGAGAGCACGGCCAGGTCCGAATAGGACG
>DAISIS010000690.1:0-2566 GCA_036821925.1 Pirellulaceae bacterium | reverse complement strand
GACCACTGAACACTGAACACTGAAAACTTCCCAAACCCCCAAGGAACCCCTCCCATGTCATCCAACCGAAAACTCAATCGGCGTAATGTGCTCAAGGGTATGGCGGCCGGTGCGCTCTCCGCACCGCTGTTCGTGTCCGGGCGGGCGCTCGGGTTGGAGGACAAGGCACCGGCCAGCGAGCGGGTCACAGTGGGGCACATCGGGGTGGGCAATCGGGGGGCCGACATCTTCCAGTACTCTCAGCCGCTGGCGGACTTCCAGAGTGTGGCGACGGCCGACTGCTATCAGAACCGCCGGGACGCGGTGGCGGCTGTCTGTAAGGGAAAGGCCTATCGGGACTTTCGCGAACTGCTGGCCCGCGATGATATCGACGCAGTGATCATCGCCACTCCCGATCATTGGCATGTGCCGATCGGGATTATGGCGGCGCGCGCCGGGAAGCATGTCTATATCGAGAAGCCGCTGGGGGTGACTCTGGAACAGGATCTCGCCCTGCAGCAGGTAGTGGAAGAGAAGGGAGTGATCTTCCAGTATGGCACGCAGCAACGCAGCCTGCCGCATTGCTGGGTCGGCTGCGAGCTGGTGCGGCGGGGGGTCGTCGGGAAGATCCACACGATCGAAGTCGATGCGCCGGACGGGGCTGCCGGCGGCGCGACCGCGGCAGCACCCATCCCGGAGGGATTCGACTTCGACATGTGGTGCGGGCCGTCGCCGCTGCGCACGTACACTAATGATTTGTGCGTTCCGCCCGGGACGTATTTCGTCTACAGCCAGTCGATCGGCTACCTGGGCGGCTGGGGGGCGCACCCGCTGGACATCATGATCTGGGGGAGCGATGCCGACCTGTCCGGAATGATGACGGTCGAAGGCCACGGCGTGGTCCCGACCGAGGGGCTCTACGACTGCGTCTACAAGTGGGACATGACCATCACTATGGGCGACGTCAAGCTGATCTTCCGGCCCGGCACCGACCGCACCAAGTTCATCGGCGACAAGGGCTGGCTCCAAGTCTCGCGGGGGCTCGAGCTCAACGGCGCCAGTGATCCTGCGTTCGATCCGAAAAACCCGGCCCAGCCGGTGGAGCCGACCGACACGAGTCTGCAGGTGAGCACGAACCACTCGGCGAATTTCATTCAGGCCATCAAGTCGGGCAAGCCCCCGGTTTCGAACATCCAGGATGCGGTCCGCAGCGATATCATCAGTCTGCTGTGCGATATCGCTGTGCGCACCGGCGAGAAGATCACGTGGGATCCTCAGAAACGTGAACTGGTCCAGCCCAGTCCGGCCGCCAAGGCGCTGGCCTCACGCACCATGCGCGCTCCCTGGACGCTCTGATGCAAGCCCGCCCGCCGGCCTGGCGGCGGAGCTGGCAGTGGAGCTGGAGCTGGTGCGCCCGTCGGCAAGGGCCTATCGCAGAACGTCAAGCAGCTGTGGGTCGGGCGTCTGCCGGTCGGCTGGGCCAAACGGTGTGCGATCGGGTGTCATGAGGGTGAACGTCTCGTTGTACGACCAGTAGGCCCAGCCGATGCCGCCGGTTTCCAGCGCGGTCCGCACGTCCTGGAGGTAGCGGATCCGGTCTTCGGCCCTGGCGGTCCCCTGGTAGCAGCCAAACTCGGCACACCAGATCCGGAGTTGACCGCCGTGGGTCTGGTTCCAGGCATCCAGCGGTTGGAGCCGCGCGGCAATGGTCTCCGCATTCCAGCGCTGTGCGCCATAGTCGCTCAGGTGCTGCGCCACCGTGGTGCGCCACGCGGCAGGTTCCGCCGGAATCCGGCTCAACAGATCGGTCAGCTGCGATTCGATTCGCTCCGGACTCGACGGATAGGGCACCAGACCCAAGTGGGACCACCATGCCGGCGTGAGCCAGGGAGCGCCCTGGAGAGTGAAGAGGAACGGATCGTAGAAGGTGAAGCTGTACAGGACGTTCGCGTCAGCGACCGGCCTGGTCGTCACCAGACCTTCGATTCTGCCGACTTGGTCGCCGGCGAGAATCAGCGTGTGGCCTGGCATCGCGCGACGCGCAACCTGCCACATCTGCGGCTGGAGTTCGTTCCACGGGATCGCCGAAGTGACCGGCTCAGTCATCAGCTGGACGGCCAACTGACCAGGTGACCAACGCACCGCGAGGAATTCGCAGAGATCCTGCAGGAACACCAGGAACCGGGCAAACTCGCCACGCCCACTCAGGATCTTCTGCTTGAACTCCCATTCCGGGTGAATGCAGACAACGGCCGGCAAGCCCTCCGTCACCACCTGGGATACCATCTGTTGCACGTACTGCCGCTTCTCCACATCCAGACGCTGCTGGTCGGACAGTAAGGATTCCGGATTGACGATCAGCTTGACGAACTCAAAACCCAGCGACTTGATCAGACGGATATCGTCGCGGGTGAAACACATGATGGGTTCGGGAGGGATCGTTCGAAACTGCCGGTCGATGCAGATGCCCCGGTTCAGTTCCAGCGCCAGAGGTGCCGGTGGTGCCGCAGGGTGCCTGCCCGCCACCTGCTCGGCCGCACACGCTGGGGGCAGGTTCCAGGATATCGCCCCGGTGGTCAGCATTACC
>DAISIS010000689.1:0-2588 GCA_036821925.1 Pirellulaceae bacterium | reverse complement strand
TCAGGCGGTACTGGGCAATCCCGGCCTCCAGGACGGTGGCGAACGTTTCTGGCGGGCACGGCTTGGTCATGAATCGGAAGATGTGCCCCGCGTTGACCGCTTCCATGGCCGTCTGCTGGTCGGCGTTGCCGGTGAGCATCATACGGACCGTGTCCGGAGCCAGTTGCTTGATCTGCTGGAGCAGTTCCACTCCATTGATGCCCGGCATCCGCATGTCGGAGACCACGACCGCATAGGGGCCCTGTTTGACCACCGCCCGCAGGGCCTCGTTGCCGCTCTGAGCCGTTTCGATGTGGAACCGTCGATTCAACGCCCGCTGGTAACCTTCCAGGACGTGCGGGTCGTCGTCAATGCAGAGAATACGTTCACTCATGGGCACACCCTCTCCCTCGGGGCGGACAGACACGCGTCCCGCCACAGGTCCAGACGTGCGGCACACCCGATCCGTTGCAGGTACGCCGCGTCCACCGCGCCGGGCCCGGCGCCGCCCCCGACGCACTCCGCACGCAGACACGCGTGCGCCACGTGCACCGCCGTCAACGCCGTGAAGGCTTGGTCGGTGGAGCGGACGGGGGACGGCTGCAGCGCAATGGCCGTCACGATCGGCGGCGGTAATCCCCAGAGCGCCATCAGGTACGCGCTGGCCTCGGCCGCCAGCTGGTCTGCCTGCCATTCGGCCGCGTCCCCCGCCGGGACCTGCCGGCTGTCCGGCGGGCAGGAGGACGCCAGTGCCAGCGCGCCAACCTCGTGCAGGAGCCCGCCGAGGAACGCATCCCCCACGAGCACCGGGTCCGCCGTCTCCAGCCGGGCGATCGCCTCCGCAGCGCAGGCCACAGCCAGGCTGTGGTCCAGCGTGCGCCCCAGCCAGCCGTCGTCCACGCACACGAGGTCGCAGCGTTCCCAGACGCCGGCGGTCAGCGCCAAGGGTTTGAGGGTGTCGAGCCCGAGCAGCCGGATGGCTGCGGCCGCGTGCGGCACACGCTGGGGTGACCCGAAGAAACTGGTGCTGACCAGCTGCAGCAGCTTGGCCGTCATCCCCACGTCCCGCGCCATGATCTCGGTGACCCTGCGGAGCGACGCGGATGCCGAGGTGAGCTCGGCAACCAGTTCGTCATGGAGTCCCGGTGGGCTCGGGACCGCAGTGACCCGCGACAGCGTCCCCTTGTGCGGGCTGCCCGCCAGGGCGTCGCACAGGCTGCAGGCCCGGCCGACGGTCGCTTTGAGCGTGTCTGCATCGCAGGGCTTGGTGAGGAACTGGTGGGCCGGTCCGACGCACTTGAGCACGGTGTGCCGGTCGCACTGGCCGGAGAGGACGATGCGGACGGTGGTGGGATGGCGCTGCATCACCGCGTGCAGCAGTTCCGCGCCATCCATGCCGGGCATGCGCATGTCGGTCAACACCACGTCGCAGGGCGCAGCGGCCAGGCAGTCGAGCGCCTGGGGGCCGCCGGCCGCAAACTCAAACTGCCACTGGTCGCGGAGCGTACGGAGCATCCGCCGCAGCCCCTGCAGCACGTTCGGCTCGTCGTCGACAAACAGGATCCGCTTGGTCGTCATGGTGCACCTTCCGGACCGGACTCCTCGGCAATGGGCAAGCGGACGATGAAGGTCGTCCCGCGGCCCACTTCCGACTCGAGATCGATGGTTCCCTTGTGTTTCTGCGTGATCACCGACCGGGCGATGGCCAGCCCCTGGCCGGTGCCGCGCCCCACCTCCTTGGTCGTGAAGAACGGATCGAAGATCTTGCGGTGATACTCCTCAGGGATGCCCGTGCCAGTGTCGCTGATATGGATCTCCGCCCACCGCCCCTGGCGGCGCGTGGACACGCGAATCGTCCCTTTCTCGGCCGCGGTGAGTGCCAGCTGGTCGCTGATGGCGTGCGCCGCATTGATGATCAGGTTGAGAAACACCTGATTGCATTCGGCGGGGAGGCACGTGATCAGCGGCAGTTCGGGATCGAAGTCGGTGACGGCGTCGGCCACGTATTTCCACTCGTTCCGGCAGACCGTCAAGGTGCTCTCCAGAGCACGGTTCAGATCCACCGCCTGCATGGTCTCGCCCCCCGGATGCGAGAAATCCTTCATCGACCGGACGATTTTCGTGACGCGTTCCACGCCGTCGAGCGATTGGCCGATGGCCCGCGGGACCTCGTCGAGCAGATACTCGATGTCCGCCTGCTGGGCGGCGGCTACCAGGTTGCCCACCCACTCCTGCAAGCCAGCGCCGGTGGCGGCCGCCTGACACAGCTGGCAGCAGGCGGCCAGCACGCCGCTCAAGGCCCGGAAGGCATCGTCCAGGAAGTGCAGGTTGTCCCCGACATACTGCGTCGGGGTGTTGATCTCGTGGGCGATTCCCGCCGCCAGTTGGCCCACCGACTCCATCTTCTGCGCCTGGAGGAGCTGCCTCTGCAGGCGCCGCCGCTCGGTCGTGTCGCGCAAGATTCCCATGAAGACGCGCCCCGAATCCAGCGGCACCTCGCTGAGGGCGATCTCCAGCGGGAACTCCGTCCCGTCCTTCCGCTGGCCGATCAGCTCCCGCGCCGGCCCGCCTCCGCTCCGGTCCGCCTCCGCCAGGCACCCGATCAACGG
>DAISIS010000688.1:0-2601 GCA_036821925.1 Pirellulaceae bacterium | reverse complement strand
CGACGATGCTGTGGCGTTGGCGCGGGATCGCCAGTCGGGGCAGCTCCGGGCGCTCGTCGGCATCACGATCACTCTGGCGGCGTCCGAGGAGGACGTGTCCGACGAACGGGAGGCGGAGTGGTCCCAGCACGCGGCAACCGCCGTGTTTTACTTCGATGGCACACAATGGACTACCGACGGCCGCGCCGTGTTCAATCTCAGCCCGACCGAGACGATTGAGCACTACAGCCACGAACTGGAACTGGTCGAATAAGGGCTAGTGGCGTGAGCGGCCCGGATCCCGATCCGGCTCACTTCAGTTTCCGCAGCACCGTCTGCAAGATGCCGCCGTTGCGATAGTAGTCCATCTCGACCGGCGTATCGATCCGGACAACGACCGGGAAGTCTGTCACCCTTCCGTCGTCGCTCGTGGCGCTCACCTGGATGGTGCTCTGCGGCTGCAGGTGGTCGTCGAGTCCCACAATGTCGTACAACTCGCGGCCGGTCAATCCGAGCGACTGCCAGGTCTGACCCGGGAGGAATTCCAACGGGAGCACTCCCATGCCGACCAGGTTGCTGCGGTGGATCCGTTCGAAGCTGACGGCGATCACTGCCCGGACACCCAGCAGGAAAGTGCCCTTGGCTGCCCAGTCCCGGCTGCTGCCCGTGCCGTACTCGGCCCCGGCCAGGACGAGCAGCGGCACGCCCGCAGCGCGATATTTCTCGGACGCATCGTAAATCGTCATCTGCGCGCCGTCCGGGAGGTGCTGAGTCCACCCCCCCTCCGTGCCCGGAGCCAGGTGGTTGCGAATCCGGATGTTCGCAAACGTACCTCGAATCATGACGCGGTCGTTGCCGCGCCGCGATCCATAGCTGTTGAAATCGGACGGCGCGACCTGGTGGGCGATCAAGTACTTGCCGGCCGGGCTGTCTTTGGCGATGGAGCCGGCTGGCGAGATGTGGTCGGTGGTGACGGAGTCGCCCAGCACGGCCAGGACTCGAGCGCCGAGGATGGCCTGAATCGGCTGTGCTTCGGCGGTCAGGTCGAGCAGGAATGGCGGCTCCTGGATATAGGTGCTCTGCGGATCCCACTGATACAGGTCGGCATCGGTCACTCGGATCGCGTTCCACTTCGCGTTCGATTCCAGGGCTTCAGCGTACCGCCGGGTGAACTGCTCCGGCAGCACACACTCGTCCGCCGCCTGCTGGATGTCCTGAGCGGTGGGCCAGATGTCGTGCAGCATCACCGGCTGGCCATCGGGGTCCGTGCCGAGCGGTTCGGTGGTCAGGTCCACATCCACCGTGCCAGCCAGCGCGTAGGCGACCACCAGCGGCGGGCTGGCCAGGTAGTTGGCTTTCACGAGCGGATTGACGCGCCCTTCGAAGTTGCGGTTGCCACTCAGTACGGCCGCGGCCACCAGATTCCCCTGCGTGATGGCCTGTGCCACAGGCTCCGGCAAGGGGCCGCTGTTGCCAATGCAGGTCGCGCACCCGTAGCCCACGGTGTGAAACCCCAGCTGTTCGAGCGCGGGAGTGAGCCCTGCCTGGTCCAGGTAGTCGGTCACGACGCGCGAACCGGGTGCCAGGCTGGTCTTGACGTGGGGTGGGACGCGCAGGCCCCGCGCGACCGCGTTGCGTGCCAGCAGTCCCGCGGCCAGCATGACCGACGGATTGCTCGTGTTGGTACAGCTGGTGATCGAGGCGATGACGACGGCGCCGTGCCCGAGCGTGCTGCCCTGCGCTCCGCCCGCGACCGCCACGCGGCGCTGGGCGTCCTGCGGAGCGAGCGCAAACCCGCGTGCGGCCACCGCCGCGGTCAGAGCGCTGCGGAATGAAGTCCGCATGGCTCCCAACGCTACCCGGTCCTGGGGACGCTTCGGACCTGCCAGGCTGGGCTCGACCGCCGCGAGGTCGAGCGAGAGTATCTTGGTGTACGTGGGAACGGGAGACGTGCTGGCCCGGAACAGCCCCTGTTCCTTCGTGTAACGCTCGACCAGATCCACATCTTCCCCGCTGCGCCCCGTGCGCCGCAGGTAGTTGAGCGTCTCGTCGTCGACGGGGAAAAAGCCCATCGTCGCGCCGTATTCGGGGGCCATGTTGGCGATCGTGGCTCGGTCCGCCAGCGACATGCTGTCGACGCCGCTCCCGTAGAACTCGACGAACTTGCCCACGACCCCTTCCCGCCGCAGGATTTGGGTGACAGTCAGTACGGCGTCGGTGGCGGTGACGCCGGGAGACAGCTGGCCGGACAGTTCGAAGCCGACGACTTCCGGCAGGAGCATATAGATGGGCTGTCCGAGCATCACGGCCTCGGCCTCGATGCCCCCCACGCCCCAGCCGAGGACGCCCAGCCCATTGATCATCGTCGTGTGGCTGTCTGTGCCCACCAGCGTATCGGGCACAGCCACCGGACCCGCGGCGTCCTGACGCAGGAACACACAGCCGGCCAGCATCTCCAGGTTCACCTGATGGATGATCCCCACACCGGGAGGCACGACCCGGAAGTTCTTGAATGCGCGCTGCCCCCACCGCAAGAACTCGTACCGCTCCCGGTTCCGCGCGAACTCCAGGTCGATGTTGGCCTGCTCGAGGCTCTCCTTGCTCACCTTCAGGTCCCCCGTC
>DAISIS010000687.1:0-2617 GCA_036821925.1 Pirellulaceae bacterium | reverse complement strand
TCTTCAAACACCTCCTCTTCCTGTAAATAGGTTCGCAGCTTCTGTTTGGCGCGAGCCAGCCGACTCATTACCGTACCGATCGGGACCCCCATCTCCTGCGCGATCTGCTTGTACGACAAGTCCTCGAAGTAGAACATCACCACAATCAGCCGGTGCTCGTCCGGCAGTTCCTCCAACGCCCGGTCGAGCAGTTCCCGGTCCACAGGATCGTCCGCGACCGACTCGACCGCAATGTCCTCGATCCGCACTTCCAGACTGGCCTCCACCGTGCGCCGACGCCGCCGACGACTCTTCAGGTAGCAGCTCCGTACCACGGCAAACAGCCAGCGATCAGCTTTCCCCGGCTCCCGAATCTGGTCGAGCTTCCGTTGGGCAACGAGAAACGCCTGCTGCGTCAAGTCCTCCGCATCCGCCGCCATGCCCGTCAATCGATATGCATACCGGTACACGGCGCGATGGTGTGAGGCTATGACCTGGTCGATCGTCAGCGCGGCTGAGACCGCCCCCCCACCACTGGGCGGAGGCGACTTGCCACAGCCCCCCCCGTCAGACTGATCGGCCTGCGCACACATCGCACAACCTAGCTCCGAAAAAGTGAACCCGCGTGCTCGCGTTTTATTCCCGGTTCGCTGTTTTTTAGCAGATCTTGGGGTCTTACAGCAGCCGGCATGGAGTTGGGAATAAACTGGGTGGTTAAGGGATCATAGGTTCAGCGAAGCAGGATTGGACCTGCGTTCGACAAATCATTGTTGTTTCCCGGAAAGAGGTTCACCGATGAAGAAACTCGCTCTTTGCCTCGTGCTGCTGAGCCTGTGTTCACTGACGTTTGCTGGTTGCGCGAAGGAAGCGGCGAAGCCCAAGGCGCCGACCACTCCGGCCACCACGCCCGCCGCCGATGAGGCAACTCCGCCGGCCGCCGATGCACCGCCCGCCGCTGACGCTGCGGCTCCTGCGGCTGACGCTGCGGCTCCCGCGGCTGACGCTGCCGCGCCGGCAGATACCGACAACTAACATTCGCTGCGCGCCAGACAAGTGCCGTCCTTCTTGCGTGTCACTTGTTGTGGGCGTGACAGTTGCACACGGGTACAGGGCGGTCCGTTTGAGGGCCGCCCTTGCCACTTCTTGAGCGGCGGCGTGTGAGCGGCGTCAGCGGTCGGCGGCAGGGCGGTCTGTTTCCGGCCGCCCGTCAGGAGCTGCCGGCCCCCCGCCGGCGGCCGCCAGACTGCCGTCCGCGGCGGCCGCGCGGTTTTTTGTAGGATTCGACATTCACCTCGCTGAGTTTCTGGCCCTTATGTTGTTGCAGCTGCATAATGCGGTCGCGGATCGCCGCGGCCGTTTCGAACTCCAGCTGTTCGGCGGCTTCCATCATTTCCGCCTCCAGCTCTTGGATGTACTCGGCGGTCACGAATTGCTCTTCTTCGGCCTGGCCGACCGCGGCGTTGGCCGCCCGGTGTGCGGCCACATCTGACTCGATGCCCGCCCGGATGTTCTTGCGGATCGTCTCGGGGGTGATACCGTGCTCCCGGTTATAGGCCTCCTGCAGCGCCCGCCGCCGATTGGTTTCATCGACCGCCACCTGCATGGCCTCGGTGATCTTGTCGCCATAGAGGATCACCTTGGCGTTCACGTTGCGGGCGGCGCGGCCGATGGTCTGGATCAGCGACGTCTCGCTGCGCAGAAAGCCTTCCTTGTCCGCGTCCAGGATGGCGACCAGCGACACTTCGGGCAGATCGAGCCCTTCGCGCAGCAGGTTGACGCCCACCAGGGCGTCGAAGCGTCCTTCGCGCAGGTCGCGCAGCAGATCGACGCGTTCAAACGCATCCAGTTCGCTGTGGAGCCACTTGCAGGACACGCCCTGTTCCGTGAAATACGTGGCCAGGTCCTCCGCCAGCCGCTTGGTGAGTGCCGTCACCAGCACACGTTCGCCGACCGCGACCCGCTGGCGGATCTGTCCCAGCAGATGCACCACCTGGTCCCGTGCCGGCGCAATCTCGATGATCGGGTCGAGCAGGCCGGTGGGCCGAATGACCTGTTCGACCACCTCGCCACCGGTCTGCTGCAACTCGTAATCGCCCGGGGTGGCCGAGACAAACACCACGCGGTGCACGCGCTCTTCCCATTCTTCGAACCGCAGCGGCCGATTGTCCAGGGCGCTGGGCAGCCGGAAACCGTGCTCCACCAGCGTGCGTTTGCGGCTCTGGTCGCCGGCGAACATGGCGCGGATCTGGGGCACCGAGACGTGCGACTCGTCCACAAACAGCAGGAAATCAGCCGGGAAGAAATCGTACAGCGTGGCGGGCGGCGCGCCCGGAGCGCGGCCCGACAGCGGGCGGCTGTAGTTCTCGATGCCCGGGCAGACACCGGTCTCCAGCAGCATCTCCATGTCAAATCGGGTCCGCGCGCTGAGCCGCTGCGCCTCGAGCAGTTTCCCCTCCAGCCGGAACTGCTCCAGCCGCTCCTCCAGCTCCTGCTTGATCGCCGCCACCGCCTGCGCAATCCGCTGCTCCGGCATCACGAAGTGCTTGGCCGGGTACACGAACAGCTGCTCCTGGGTCGCAATCGTCTCACCACTGGTCGGATTGATCAGCGAGAGCTGATCGACTTCGTCCCCCCACAG
>DAISIS010000686.1:0-2631 GCA_036821925.1 Pirellulaceae bacterium | reverse complement strand
CCTTTTCCCAGCACGTGTTCGCGGAAATACGAGTGCGTGCCGGAACTGTTCTGACGGCTCACGCGAATGATCGTGTCCGGCACGCCCGCCGGCATGGTCACCCCCAGCTGCGACCAGCGCGTGATGGTAGGGTGCTCGACGAAAATCCCCGCCAGCTCCTGGATCGAGATCCCTGTGATCGGATTGGTCGGATGCACGTAGATCCCCATGGCGTCGAAACCCACGACATGCTCCACAGCGCGGCTGCCACGACTGGACTGCGTTTCTTCAATCTCCTCCGGCTTCATCTGCCGACTGCTGTTGGCCATGTCGCAGTTGCCGTCGATCAGGCTGGCGATCCCCACGCCAGACCCGCCGCCGAGCACCTGCACCACAACGCCCGGCTGCTGGCGATGGTATTCCTCCGCCCAGGCCTGGGCGATATTGACCATGGTGTCCGAACCTTCCACGCGAATCATCACGCGCGGCGTTCCATCAGCCTGCGACATGTACCCGCCACAGCCAACCAGAAAGGCCGCGGCCAGCCCCACTGCCAGGGAGGCACAGGAGACGGTCTGCCCCCCTTCGGGATGTCGTCTCGCACTGCCCATTGGGTCTCCACGCAGACAGGCACCGAGTTGCAGAAGCCCGCTCATCGTAACACAGGAACCCTCGCTGCCGTAAGGGTGGGCCGCCGCGCGGGCCGGGCTGCCCGGCGGACATACGGTCGCCCGCGCAGCCGGCCCGAGGGCCGGAAGAGCCGCCCGCAGACTATTTCTTTAGCGTTACAGGCGCGCCAGGCCGGTAATCCGCTCAGTGTTCGATACGCAGAATCAGGTGCGCGGGCAGGCAGGCCAGCAGCCACTGTTTCTCCCGCTGGAACAGCTCCGGCCATGCCGGGTCATACGGCGCGATCTCGATCTCCTCGCCCATCGCACGTTGAATACGTTGTTCGAGCGAGTCCATTTGAGCGGCGAACTCCGGAGTCCTGTGGCAGACCGGCAGTACGCGCCTCGTTATGATAAGGGGCGTGCTTTGCCGTGGCGGCCGGGATCCCGGCCAATCCGAGAGTACCAGACCTGCATTTGCCCGTGAAGGAGGCCGTTGTGAATCGACTCGCGCACGCCCTGGGCGTACTGTGCCTGCTGTTGGGATCCCCATGTCTGTCGGCGGCCGACTACTACGTCTCCCCCGCAGGTGACGACGCGAACCCCGGTACGGCATCTCAGCCGTTCGCGACGCTTGAGCGGGCACGGGACGCGGCCCGCGCGCTGCGGCAGGCAGACCAATCGCTCGAGGGTGGCCTGACGATCTGGCTGTGCGGTGGTGACTATGAGCGCACGGCCGTGCTGGAATTGACCGCGGAGGACTCTGGCGCCGCCGACTCGCCCACCGTCTGGCGATCCTGTCCAGGCGAATCGGTGCGGCTGCTCGGCGGGCGGTTGCTCCGTGGCTTCCAACCGGTGCAGGATGCCGCGATCCGGGCGCGGCTGGACGAGCAGGCTCGCGGTGCGGTCCGGGAGGTCGATCTCCGGGCGCTGGGAATCGCGGCGTTTGGCGAGCTGAGTGCGCGCGGATTCGGACGTCCCACCATCCCGGCCCACTGCGAGCTGTTCTGGGACGGCCATCCCATGACACTTGCCCGCTGGCCGAACGCGGGTGAGTGGACGCTGATCGCGGGGTTTCCCGCAGCGCGGGCGCAGGACGACGAGCATGGCGGCAGGATCGGCCAGTTGGCCGACGGATTCCACTACAGCGGTGACCGGCCGGCACGGTGGCAGGACGCGAACGACGTGTGGGTGCACGGCTACTGGGCCTGGGACTGGGCCAACTCGTACGAGCGTGTGGCGGCGCTGGATCTGGAACAGCGGCTCATCCAGACCGCCCCGCCGCACGGCCAGTACGGCTTCCGCACCGGGCAGCGGTTCTATTTCCTGAACGTGCTGGAGGAGCTTGACCAGCCGGGCGAATGGTACCTCGACCGCGCGGCGGGCAAGCTCTACTTCTGGCCGCCGAAGCAACTGCCCGACGACGCGTCCCCCGCTATGCTCTCGCTGCTGGACCAACCGCTGGTGCGTCTGGCCGGCGCATCCTATGTGACGATCCAGGGCATGACGCTCGAAGCCACCCGCGGCACCGCTGTGGAGATCCAGGGTGGTACGCACAATCGCGTGGCCGGCTGCACGATCCGCAACATCGGCAACTGGGGCATCCGCGTCGAAGGGGGCACGGACAGCGGCGTGGTGGGCTGCGACATCGTGAACACGGGTGACGGCGGCGTCGTGCTCTCTGGCGGCGACCGCCAGACCCTGGCGCCCGGCAATCACTACGTGGACAACTGCTACTTCCGCTGCCAGGGGCGCTGGTCCAAGTGCTACGTGCCGGCGGTGTTGATCAGCGGCGTGGGGCAGCGTGTGTCGCACAGCGTGATTCACGATCATCCGCACTGCGCGATCCTGTTTGGCGGCAATGAGCACCTGATCGAATTCAACGAAATCCACCACATCGCCTTGGAGACGGGCGATGTCGGAGCCATATATACCGGCCGGGACTGGACGTGCCGGGGCAACCGGATCCGTCACAACTTCATCCACCACACCGGTGGCGTCGGCATGTGCTCGATGTTCTTCTACATGGATGATTGTGTCAGTG
>DAISIS010000685.1:0-2637 GCA_036821925.1 Pirellulaceae bacterium | reverse complement strand
GAGCGGATTGCGCCGGCGCGTCTCTGTTCGTACGCGGTGTTCCTGCGGCGCGTGTACGTCGATGTGATTGGGACGCTGCCCACAGCGGAAGAAGCGCGGCGCTTTCTGGCGGACGCGAATCCCAACAAACGCCGCGATCTGATCGACGCGCTGCTGGCACGCGACGAGTTCGCCGAGTACTGGGCGCTGAAGTGGTGCGACCTGCTGCGCGTCAAAGCCGAGTTCCCGGTCAATCTGTGGCCCAATGCGGTGCAGGCCTACCATCGCTGGATCAAAACGTCACTCCAGGCGAACCTGCGTTACGACCAGTTCGTGCGCGCGATTCTGTGTTCGAGCGGCAGTAATTTCCGCGATCCGCAAGTCAACTTCTATCGCTCGGCCCAGACGAAGCAGCCGGAGGCACTGGCGCGGGCCGTGGCCCTGACCTTCATGGGCACGCGGGCCGAGAAATGGCCCCCCGAGAAGCTGGCCGAGATGGCTGTGTTCTTCTCCTATCTGGGATACAAGAAGACCGCCGAGTGGAAGGAGGAAATCGTCTACTTCGACACGCAGAAGTTCCTGGCCGAAGGTCCCCAGACCGCGGTGCTGCCCGACGGCGCGACGGTGGCACTGCGGCCGGACCAGGATCCGCGGGAAGTGTTTGCCGACTGGCTCATCTCACCCCGCAACCCGTTCTTCGCCAAATGCATCGTCAACCGTGTCTGGTCCTGGCTGCTGGGACGCGGGATCATCCATGAACCGGATGACATCCGACCCGACAACCCGCCGGTCAATCCGAAGCTGCTGGAACTGCTCGAGCAGGAGTTGTTCGCCGCCAAGTACGACTTGAAAGCGCTGTTCCGACTCATCCTCAATTCCAAGGTGTACCAGCTGTCCTCGATTCCGCAGTCGGACAATCCGGACGCTGGGCAGTACTTTGCCTACTATCCGCTCCGCCGGCTCGACGCCGAAGTGCTGGTCGACGCGCTGTGTCAGATCACGGGCACGACGGAGGAGTACTCGAGTGCGATTCCCGAGCCGTTCACGTTCATCCCGCCGCACCAGCGGTCGATTGCCCTGGCCGACGGCAGCATCACCAGCACGTTCCTGGAGATGTTCGGACGGCCGCCGCGGGACACGGGGTTGGAATCGGAACGCAGCACGCGCCCGTCGGCCGCGCAGCGCCTGCATCTGCTTAACTCGAGTCATATCCAGCGGAAGATCCAGGAGAGCGAGCAGCTGCGCGAGCTGATCCGCGGCAGCCCGAGCCCGCAGGAGACCGCCACCCGGATCTACCTGACCATCCTCGCCCGGCTCCCGACGCAGCGTGAATTGCAGGTCTTTGACCAGTATTCAAAGTCCGATATCGTACAGGGGCAGGAGGCGCTGACCGACCTGGTCTGGGCGCTGATCAACAGTGTGGAGTTCCTCTATCGGCACTAGGCGGATCCGGCGCGCGGCCGCCCGCCCACGGCCACCCAACGCGGCAAGAACGAGGTGAGAGACATGAGTGCCAAGCCACAACACACCGACCGTCGACTCCGATCATATCAGGGTGGCGATTCGCTGCTGGGCATGCTGGGCATTCCCATCACGCGCCGGTCGCTGCTGCAGGGGGGGCTGCTGGGTGCCACTGGCTTCTGGCTGACCGACCCGCTCGGTGCGCGGGCGGATGCTGAGCCGCCGGCGGCCAAGGCCAAGGCCGTCATCCACATCTGGCTCTGGGGCGGACCGTCACACATCGACACCTTCGACCCGAAGCCCGACCTGGGAAACGACTACTGCGGGCCGTTGCGGGGCACGGCGGCCACAAGCGTTCCCGGCGTGGCGATCGGCGAACTGCTGCCGCTGCTGGCCAAGCAGTTTGACAAGTACACCATCATCCGCAGTTCGACCCACGGTCAGAATGGCCATGAAACGGCCGCCTACATGGTGCAGACCGGGAACCAGACCGGCGGCAAGCTGGTGTACCCGCACGTCGGCGCCGTCGTCTCGAAGTTCACCGGCTATGAAGCGGGTTACGAAGGACTGATTCCCCCCTACATCGTGCTCACGCAGCCGCAGGGGCGGTTCTCCGAGTCCGGGTTCCTCGGTCCCCGCTACAAACCGTTTGCCACGGGGGGCGATCCGAACGCGCAGCGGTTCCTCGTGGAGGGCGTGGTCGCCCCGGGGATCTCCGACGAGCGGCAGCGCGGCCGGCGCGAACTGCTCACCCGCCTCAACTCGCTGGCCCAGGCGTCGCAGGGATCCGAGCAGATGGAAGCGGTGGCGAAAGCGGAGCAGGAAGCGTATGACCTGATTCTGGGGGACGCGGGAAAGGTGTTCGACCTGGCACAGGAAGACGACGCGCTGCGTACCCGGTACGGCCGCAACACGCTGGGGCAGTCCTGCCTGATGGCCCGCCGGCTGGTCGAGAAGGGCGTGCGGTTCGTGACCATCAACTCCGGCGGGTGGGACACGCACAAGGAGCACTTCGAGGCCATGCGGACGATGCTCCCGCAACTCGACAAGGGCGTCTCCACGTTGCTGGAGGACCTGGCCGACCACGGGGTGCTGGAGAGCACCATCGTCTGGTGCAGCGGTGAGTTTGGCAGGACGCCGCAGGTGCAGTGGGAAGCGCCGTGGAACGGCGGCCGCAACCACTTCGGTGCGGCGTTC
>DAISIS010000684.1:0-2637 GCA_036821925.1 Pirellulaceae bacterium | reverse complement strand
TCGACCGACTGGCCGACGTGGTAGCCGACATCCGCGTTGGTGCCGCCCGTCAATCGCCCGGCGATCGGATTGCCGGCCGCGTCCTCCACAATCGCGGCATCACCGCCATAGGTCCACCAGGTCAGATACTCGGTCCGGCCAACATCCAGGATGTCGGTCGTCGTACCCAGCAGGCGACTGTGGTCGGGGGAGATCGCCAGCAGCGCGGTGCCATCGCCATATACGTCCGCGACGTAGCGCGACGTCTGGTTGTCCGCCTCCCACACCGTGCCACTGATGTCGACCACGATGGTCAGACCGACCTTCACGCGGTCATCCGAGATGCCCAGCAGCACGCCGAGCAGGGGCGGACGCCCCGCATGCACCATTTCCTGATCGAACTCAAAAATCGCCTGGTCGTTGTCCGACGATCCGGCCACAACCCCGTTCGAGTTGACCGCGTAGCCCACCGACTGGAAGACCGGCGATACCGACAGGAGGCCCGGGATCGATCCCAGGGCGGTGGTCTCGATCGCACCCACCCCGTCCCACACTGCACGAAAGGCCTCGCCCGCCGATGCCCGCTCCGACACCGATTTCCCTGTCATATAGATGACTGAGCCGTCCGAGTTCACGGCCAGCGATTCGGTTGCTCCGCCGAGCGACGGGATGGTCAGATCGCTGCTGACGGCTGCCGTGTTCGCGTCGAGATCGACGTCCACCACCAACAGACGTGCCTCCAGATCGGCCGCCTCAGGCTGCACGTTGGCCGTCACCGCTACCTGGTCACCATGAAACACCACGCCACTGAGGTCCTTGAACGTGGTCGTTCCGTCCGTCAGGTAGGTCCGCAGATCGAGGACCGCCCAATCTCCGATAGCGGCCAGCAGCTGTCGTGGTTCCAGATGCTGGAATGCCAGGCGCCTCCGGGCAGCCGATTGATTTCGCGTCCGTGCGCGAAGCAGGGTCCGTCGGGCAGAAACAGAATGAGCGGCGTTCATATCGATGGTTTCTCGTCTACAAAATGTGCGGTGTTTGCATCCCAGCCCCTGACTTGTGTGCAGCTGCACTCCCTCGAATCTGCACCGGTACAGACCCATACAATGCTGTGCCGTGAGGGGCAACTCACCAGAAACTGGCCACTCACGCGCACTCAGCTCTCAATCCTCGCTAATCTTCAATACTAATCAGCCGTCGAAACAACGCAAACGAATGGCCCGCGACTCCCGCACGGATCCGACAGCGGCGGGCATAGCCGCGACGGGCAAGGCCGCCCCTCTGGCAGGCCGGACGCTGTATCGCTATCGACTCGCCTCCTCGCCCAGAATGGCGGCCAGGGCCGCCTCCAGGTCAGTCGCTCCGGCCCATTCCGCATCCTGGTCCCAGACTCCGTCGCCCTGCACGTCGGCTCGAGCCGGCCCGCCAGTCCAGGCTGCCAGCGACAGACCACCCCCCCTCATCTGGACTGCGGCGGCGTCGGCAGCGGCAGTCTGGCGGACGGTCGACGACCGGCCGGACAGGTTGAACGTATGCCACGCGGCAGCCGGCTGCGAGGCAGCGGTCGCGGCCCCCACCTCGGCCACGTCCCCACACTCACCTTCACCCGCCGATGCCCCGCTGCGGTTCAAATGATTGATCACCAACAGCGCATCGAGGGGAGTCAGGTAGTTGTCCGGATTGACATCCACAAAGGGCTGCGACAGCGGCCGCAGGCGGTCCCCCGACAACGGCCCGCCGGTGTTCGCGTTGAGTGCATTGATGATCAGCAGTGCATCGCGCGGCGTGATCAGGCCGTCGTCCGAGACGTCCAGCGGCAGCAGTCCGTTGTGCCAGAGGTAGGAGGTGTCCAGGGTAATCGTCACCGCCACCACGCCGCTGTCGTGGTTCCCGTCATTCACCTTGTACAGGAACACGTCCTCGCGATTGAACTGGCTCTGCGGCGTGTAGGTGAAACTGCCGCCCGGCTGCAGGTCGAGCGTCCCGTGCGCGGGTCCGGCGACGAGCACGGCCTGCAGCGCACCGCTCCCGGCGTCGGAGTCATTGCTCAGCACGCCAGGCGAAGCCACCACCAGGGCCGTGTTGACCGGCGTCGTGTAACTGTCCGCTACCGCCTGCGGAGACGGGTGGTCATCCCAGATCTTCACCGTGAACAGGTAACCGCCCGAAACAATCGCCACCTGTCCGCTGTCGTAGTCATAGCTGATGCGCGGCCCTCCATCCGCTGTGTCCGGCGGCAGCTCCAGACCACTGATGGACTCAAACCAGTCGACGATTCGGAGCGTGCTATTGGTGGACTCGATATGCAGCAAGTCACCCGGCGCCGTCAGGGGAGCCTGGGCCACGTGGTACCCGACATCCGCGTTGGTGCCGCTGGTGAATCGCCCGTCGATCGGGTTCCCGGCCTGATCCGTCACCAACGTCGCCACGCCCTCGTAGGTCCACCAGGTCAGTTTCTGCGGCGAGGCGCTGCCGTCCCCGAACACGTTACTCGATCCGAACAGCCGGCTGTTGTCCGGAGACACCGCAAACAGCAGCGTGCCATCACCGGCCGGGTCCTCCACCAGTCGCCGTGTCTGGTTGTCCGCCTCCCAGACCACGCCTTCGTTGTTGATGCCCACCTTCACGCCATTGTTCGAGATGCCCAGCGCGACGCCCGCT
>DAISIS010000683.1:0-2649 GCA_036821925.1 Pirellulaceae bacterium | reverse complement strand
ATGAACCGGATGAACCGCTGGACTTTCCAGAGGACGATCCGCTCGATGAACCGCTGCTGGAGCCGCCACTGCTGGAAGCCCCGGAAGAGGTCCACCAGCTCGACGGCCACTCGATCTCGCTGCTGCTGGGAGGCGCGGTGCTCGACGACGGCACACCACCCGATGAGCCACCGCTTGACGATGGGCCGGACGATCCTGAGGAGCCAGATGAACCTGAACCGCTGGAGCTTGGTCCGGATGATCCGCTGGCTGAGCCGCTGCTGGAGTAGCCCGACGAACCGGGTAGCGAACTGGTGCCGGACGACGAAGGTCCGCTGCTGGAAGGTCTGCTGGATGACCCTGACGAACCGGATGACGATGAGCCACTGGAACTGCCTGAGGATGAGCCACTCGACGAGCCGCTGCTGGACGGCCCCGACGAACTCGGCAGCGAACTACCACCGGACGATGATGGCGGCGCGGCCGAACTCGATGGCGGCGAGCCGCTGGACGAGGCCCCCGAACTGCCCGAGCCAGATGATCCTGAACCGCTGCTGCCCGATGAAGACGGGCCACTCGACGAACCGCTACTGGATGGACCTGAAGAACTTCCCGACGAGCTACTTCCGGACGAGGACGACGAAGCGCCTGAACTTGATGACGAGCCCCCACCGCTCGATGACGAGCCACTGCCGCTTGATGAAGATGCTCCCGATGAACTGCTCACGCCACTGGAAGAAGAACCTGATGAACCGGACGACCCCGATGATGACGATTGGCAGCACCCGCGGCCCAGTATCAGCACCTCCCATTTGCAACTGTCGGCATAGTGCTTTGCCACACCGTACGTCCCGGCCGGCACATAATCCGCCGAGGGACAACAGGCGTCACCGGAACTGGTGGGCAGTCGGCAGAGGTCCGGGCACACCACGCCCAGCGAATCGTATACGGTGAACGTCAGATCGACGGGACACCATTTGCCGTTCTGGAAGAGCACCAGCTGCGCCGACGCCGAACCACAGCGCTGTAGCGTGGTCAGTAAGCGAAATCGCCAGTGGTCCTCATATGAGGCCAGCACCTGCCAACGACATTCGTGCTCGTTCCACAGGCACCATACCCAATCGCCACAGCCGAATTTGACGGGCGCACGACCGGTCGCCTTGTGCAGCGCAATCACAGCTGAACGTTCGGCGGGTGGATAGCCCACGGCGTGCCAGACGGTTTCCGTGGGTTCGCTGGCGTCGCCCGCATACGTCAGGCTGCCGGCATAGTAGAACACCGGTCGGCACCCGGTCATCTTCATCCAACCGTCGGGCTCCGGCGGTGCCGAGGCCTGCCACGTACCGGAGAGTTCGAAGATAGCCATTCGGGGCCGTTCGCTCAGACGCACCACCGCCCATTTCGCGCCGAGCCCGGTTTCCTTCCACAGGATGCGTGTCAGGCCGCATGGCGAGCTTCGCAGTTGTGATGTGTCGTCGGCGACCAACTCTGCATACGGGTCGCCTTCACGCACGACATTCACACGCACCGGCGCCACGCCAGAGACGACCGCACGTCCGATGGCCCCGCTGGACAGCGGATCGAGCAGGATCGCGAACCGCTCACGCCGGGCCGGTGTCGCCGGCGCCACACCATCAAAGCTGACCTGGTTCTTAAACTCCTGCAGGTTGTCGGCAGGAGTTACGATCGGGTCGCGGAGTGCCAGCACGCTGTACCGATCCAGGTCTTGGCCCGAGAGGTTGCGGACCCGCACAATGCCGGTCTGGCGTAATTCATCATGCGAGTCTCGGGCGATATCGTGATGCCGGGCACGCTCAGCCCGCGCCGCGTCGATGAACGCGTTGTAGGCGACGGCCGGGATCTCCAGCCACTGACCGGATTGCACTTTCTGGAGCGGGTCGCCCATCGCTTACGTTCCTATGCCCAGGCCAGCGAAGTTACCCAACTCGTAGACCTGCTCCACGTAGGCCGCGATCGGGCGTTTGACCAGGACGTGCTCATCTTCCGCGTCGGCGTAGCGGACCCACAGATACTCCCAGCCCCTCTTGTCGATGCCCGTGATGGGGCCGACCGCCAGGCCAGTGACGTTCGGGCTGGCCGCGAAGCGGTAGGTGATTTCCCAGTCGTCCGCGCCGCGCTGTGACCCGGACGCCCCCAGGAACAACACCTCTCCTGCGGCGAAACCCTTGAACGTCGCGGCATTCACCTTGCCTGTGAGCGCGAAAAGCACCGCCTTGTAGGCTCCCGTGACGGACGCGGCGGGCAAGTAGTGTGTCTCGGTGAAACTGTAGACCGGCACCGTGACGTCCGTCCCCTCGACGCTGTCGGTGGTGACTCCGATAGCTCCTTGGAAACTGGGAGCGTTCTTTCCAGGAGGTGCGTATCTGTCAATCGTCTGCAGGCTCTGTGTGATGTGCTGCGTGCCACCTCCGGTGTCGAAAGAAAACGACGACTGTCCCGTGTCCTTGGGCTCCGTCTTACCGTAGCGGACCGACACTTCCCACACACCGCCGCCCTGGTGCTGAATGTGGTAGCTCTGGAAAACTAGGCCCAGGTAGATTGCCGGGATCGTGCCTTCGACCAGTGCCCGCACGGTCGCGTCGTCTTCGGTGCCTTGCACCACATACAAGAGGTCCACCGATGGGCTGTCGATCCCCTCGGTGGCCTCAC
>DAISIS010000682.1:0-2651 GCA_036821925.1 Pirellulaceae bacterium | reverse complement strand
CTCGCCACGTATCTTCGCGTCCACCGCGACCTCCTGCCACGACTCCAGACCGCCCGCCGCGAACTGCTGCAGCACCCGCACGGCACCGGCCGTCAGACTCACCACCTGCCGCTGGCCGGGCCGGCAACGGGGACATAACAAACCACCAGCCACCTGCCCAAAGGGCACACGACCCGACAGCTCGATCGACTCGCCACACGCAGCACAGCCGTGCAAGGCCGGGGCGTGCCCGAGCAATCGAAGTGCCGTCATCTCAAACCGCAGCACGACGCGGAACAGATCGCGCGCACCCTGCAGGGCAATCAACGTCTGGTCCGCCGCGTCAAACAGCTCCGGATGCGGATCGTCTGTGTCCGTCAGGTCCCGCAACAGTTCGGCCACATAGTAACCCGCATACAGACACGACAAGTCCCGCGTCACCAGGCGAAACCGTCGCTCCAGCCTGGCTTCCGTCAGCAGATCGAGCGCGTCGGACGATTTGCGGAGGAACACTATGCGACAAACGGCCAGCAGGTCAAGAGCAGACTCAAACGGGCTCTTGGGACGGCGTGCCCCTTTCGCCAGGGCCCCTATTTTGCCGAAGTCCCGCGTGAACAGAGTCACCACGCAGCTTGTCTCGCTGAACTCCACCACGCGGATTACGATCGCCAGCGTCTTCTCACTCGACATGTCTCACCCGTCATGCCAGCCGACCGCATTGTTTCAGATAGGTCTGCTCAGCACAGCGCATTTCCGCGCGCTGGGTGTCCGACTGATCGTCGAATCCGACCAGGTGCAGCAGACCGTGGATGACGTAGAGCAGCAGTTCCTGGGCCGCGGTCCATTGGTACTCTCTGGCCTGAGCCTGTGCCGTATCGCTGCTGACCACGATCTCTCCCTCGAGCAGTTCCGGGGTCTGTTCGAGCACGAAGCTTAGCACATCCGTGGCGTAGTCATGCTGGAGGTACTGTCGATTGAGGGCGTGGATGGTCGGGTCGTCGACGATGGCGATGCTCACGCGGCAGGTGGGCGGGCCGTGATCGTGCAAGATCGCCTGCGCCACCTGCTGGAGGACGTCCTGGTCCACGGCCAACTGCGACTGCTGGTTGGCGATTTCGATGTCGATCATGCCCTATGCCGTCTGCTGCTGATCCGGGTACTTGACGCGGGAATGGTACACGGCGGTGAGCGACTTGACGAGGCTGTCGCGGATGCTGCTGAGTTCCAGCAGGGTGATGCCGCAGTCGTCAAACTGGTCATCCAGCAGGCGTTTCATGACGATGTTTTCCACCAGGCTTTCGATCCGGGCCGGGGCCGGATCCACGAGCGTGCGGCTGGCGCTCTCCACCGCGTCGGCCAGCATGAGGACGGCCGCCTCGCGCGTCTGGGGCTTGGGGCCCGGGTAACGGTAGGTGCTTTCCTCGACCTCTTCCCCGTCCGGGTCGTTCTCCGACTGTTTGGCGGCTTGGCGGTAGAAGTACTCGACGAGCGTCGTCCCGTGGTGCTGTTCGATGAAATCGACGATCGGTCTGGGCAGCCGGCTGCGTTCGGCCAGGTCGGCACCGTCCTTGACGTGGGCGATGATGACCAGCGTGCTCATGGCCGGCACCAGCGATTCGTGCCGATTGCCGTCCCGCCCCTGGTTCTCGACGAAGTAACCGGGCTTGAAGACCTTGCCGATGTCATGGAAGTACGAACCGACGCGCACGAGCAGCCCGTTGGCGCCGATGGATTCCGCGGCCGCCTCAGCCAGCGACGCGACGTTGATGGAGTGGTTGTAGGTGCCCGGCGCGCGGCGGGCCAGCTCCTGCAGGAGCGGGTGGGCCGCGTCGCCCAGTTCGAGCAGGCTGATATCGGTCTGCACGCCGAACAGCCGCTCGATGAAGGGGAGCAGTGCGGTCATCACCACGGCCGCCAGGACGGTACAGAATCCGTGCCACACCGCGCCGGCCAGCAGACTGAACACGAACGGCGAACTGGCCGCGCTCCACCGCTCCATGATCAGCACGTCGGTGCCGCTCCAGGCCCCGACCGGCTCACCCACCAGCACTCCGACGCCGGCCGCGGTCAGGACCGCGACCAGGCCGGCGCCCAGGCCGACATAGATCAGTTTGGTTCGGCTGCGCAGGGGGTTGAGCCACACGACGGCCGCCGACGCGGTGGTGGCCATCAACACGAACTCCGCCAGCCCCATCCCCAGCGTCAGGCAGAGGGTCAGCGCCATGGCCGCGGTGAGCACCAGCGCCAGTTCCCGCCAGAAGGCGATGGCGACCGTCATGCCGAACAGCAGCACCGGCACGATCTCCGCCTGCCACAGCTCGCCGGTGCACAGCCGCCCGAGAGTCACCGTCAGGATCGACACGGCCAGCAGCCGGACCAGCTGCCCCAGGTCGGCGATGATCATGGGCTGATGCCGCAGCACGTAGATGCCGCAGAACAGGAACAGCGCCGTATACATGCCGAAGGTGGCTGCGCTGTGGGCGAGCAGAGCCCCCGCACTCCGGCGGGCGACCACCGCCGCATGCTCGCGGCGCAGCATCTCCAGCCGGTCGGGGCTCACCCGCTGGCCCCCCTCGACCAGCACGCCTCCCGGGGCATAGACCGTCTCGAACTGCAGATCCGCCAGCCGGGCATAGGCCTGCTCCGTGTCGGCCGGCTCCAGCTGGAGCGTG
>DAISIS010000681.1:0-2654 GCA_036821925.1 Pirellulaceae bacterium | reverse complement strand
ATCACCGGCATCAATATCGCCGAGACGGTCGACCAGTTGATGTCGCTGGCCTCGCAACCCCGAAACACGCTGGCCACCCGCGTGGCCAGTCTGCGGGAACAGCAGGTGGCGGTCGGCGAACTGACGGCACTGAGTATCGCTCTGCAGATGTCCGTCAAGCGGCTGGCGTCAGCCGGGGTGTTCCAGCAGGTGAAGGCGACCTCAAGCAACGACACGCTCCTGGCCGCCACGGTGACCGGCACTCCGGCGACCGGCACCTATTCGTTCACGCCGGTCCGGACCGCGCAGAGCCATCAACTGATCAGTGGCGGCGTCGCGCGCAGCGATCAAGCGCTGGGGGGCGGGGCGCTCAAGCTCCGCTTCGGCGGGTTCCTCGACCAGGGCCTGGATCTCGAACTGCTCAACGGCGGAGCCGGTGTGGAACGGGGCAAGATCCGTATCACGGATCGCAGCGGCGCCAGCGCCGTGATCGACCTGCGTTTCGCCGTCACCGTTGACGATGTGCTGGACCGGATCAACGCCAATGACGACATCAATGTCACGGCACTGGCCGACGGCGACGCCATCCGGCTGGTAGACGAGACCGGACTTGCCGCCACCAACCTCAAAGTCCAGGAAGTCAACGGCGGCAGCACCGCGTCGGATCTGGGCCTGGCTGGGATCGATGTGGCGGCCAGTGAAGCCACCGGCCAGGACCTCGTGCGGCTGTTCAGCCAACTGGAGGTGGGGCAACTCAACGACGGTAACGGGCTGAGCATCCGCAACGAACTGCCCGACCTGGAGGTCCGCTTCCGCGATGGAAGCACGCTCGAAGTGGACCTGACGCGCGACGACGTCAGCACCGTGGGCGATCTGCTCGCCGCGCTCAACGCGGCCGACCCGGACCGCCTGCAGGCTGCGCTGAGCGCCGATGGCAAGCGTCTGGTCCTGACCGATCTGACGGCCGACGCCGGGGGCACTTTCGCCGTCTCCAGCGCACTGGGGGGCACCCTGGCAGAGGACCTCGGGCTGACAGCCAGCGCCAGCGGGGGCGTGCTCACCGGCGGGCGATTGCTCAGCGGCCTGAAAAGTCCCTTGCTGCGCAGTCTGCAGGGGGGACAGGGATTCGGCACGCTCGGACAAGTCAGTCTGACCGACCGCAGCGGCGCGTCGGCGACCGTCGACCTGGCCGACGCCGAGACACTCGGCGACGTCGTCGAACGGCTCAACGCGTCAGGACTCGGCCTCACCGTGTCGGTCAACAGCGCCCGCAACGGCATCGTCGTGCAGGACCGGACCGGCGCGACGACCGGCAATCTGGTGATCGCCAACGCTGACGCCACCAACACGGCGGACCAGCTGGGACTGACGTTCGACGACGCTGCCGACAGCGTCAACAGCGGGTCGCTCGACTTGCAGGTGTTCCACGAGCACATGCGTCTGGACACGCTCCGGAACGGACAGGGCATCCGCACCGGCTCGTTCACCATTGTGGACACGGCGGGCAAGACGGGTGCCGTGAATCTGCGGACGGCCACCGTGGAGACCGTCGGAGACGTCCTGGAATTGATCAATGGCCTGGACATTGCCGTGGAGGCCCGCATCAACGACACGGGGGACGGCATCCTGCTGGTCGACACGGCGGGGGGCGGTGGGACGTTGACCGTGATGGATTCGGGGAACGGCAAAGCGGCCGAGGATCTGGGCCTCGCGGGCACTGCCCAAGTGGTCGATCTCGGCGGAACGCCCACCCAGGTCATCGACGGGACGACGACCACCACGATCACGTTCGACGCGGAGGCGACGCTGGCGGACGTGGCGCAGCAGATCAACGAGCGCGAGCTGGGGGTGACGGCCAGCGTGTTCGAGAGCGGGAGCGGTGTGACGCCCTACCGGCTGGTGTTGTCAAGCGGTGTGGCCGGCGCCCGCGGAGCCATGCTGCTCGACGGTGCGGAACTGGGCCTGACATTTCGCGAGCTGTCGCCCGCCCGCGACGCCGTGCTGCTGGTCGGTGCGGCCGATATACCGGGGGCCGGTATCCTGGCCACCTCCAGCACAAATCGCTTCTCGAAGGTGGTCGAGGGGCTCGACCTGACCGTGGCCGGCAGCTCGGACGAACCGGTGACGATCGACGTCCAGTCGACCGACGAGAGTCTGGTCAGCAACGCCAGGCTGCTCGTGACGCAGTACAACAAACTGCGCGACAAGATCGACGAACTGACCTACTTCAACGCCACGTCGGAAGAAACCGGTATTCTGTTCGGCTCGCGCGAGGTGCTGCAGATCGAGTCGCAGCTGTCCCGCCTGTTCACCAACCGGACCTACGGGCTGGGGGCGATCGGATCGCTCGAACAGCTCGGGCTGAGCCTGGACAGCGAAGGGCAGCTGAAGTTGGATGAGACCAAACTGCAGGCAGCGTTTGCGGCAGACCCGGACGCAGTGCAGCGGTACTTCCTGGATGAGGAGTCCGGGTTCGCCGCGCGGCTGGATGCGGTGATCGAGTCGATTGCCGGCGAAGGCCAGTCGCTGCTCGTCACCCGCAACGATACGCTGCAACGCACCATCGACACACAGAACGATCGCATCGCGTTCTTCGATGCCAAACTGGAACGGCAACGCGAGCACTACCTGTCATACTACTACAAGATGGAACTCGCCATCGCCAAGATCCAGTC
>DAISIS010000680.1:0-2657 GCA_036821925.1 Pirellulaceae bacterium | reverse complement strand
CATGCCCATGCCCCCTTCCGCGATCAGGCCGCGCAGCTGGTAGGGGCCCAGCGTCGTCTCCTCGAATTCGCCGCTGGATGGGATCAAGGGGGTCGTCTTTCGGGCGTCGCTGACCACGCCTTCCAGGTGGCTGGAGCGCTCGTGCGCGACAAGCAGCGCCTCGACATCTTGGCGCAGCCTGACATCGTGCCCGCAGGCCTGCTCGACGAAAGCCTGCCGCGGCATCCCGGAAGTGATGCCCAACGCCTGGTCCGCAATCTGGTTCGCTGCGGAGTTTTTCTCGCCCATCGGTGCGGCTCCAATCCACCTCAGTCGCTCGTCCGCGGCCGGCAACACGCCCTGCCGGGAAGCTTGCGTTCCGGCCGGGCGCCGCCTGGCTTGTCTGGCAGCCGACTGCGCATCCTGGCGTCGTCTACTTCATCATACGAGCCGGCCAGCCCGCAAGCGAGTTGTGCGGGTCCGGCAGGGACCGGTCCACACGCGACGCGACGCGTGTGCCCGCCAGACATTCGCGGCACAGCCAGCGACCGGGCGCACGGTGCCACACGCCCGGGTACCGCCGGCACGCTGGCTCGTGCGAGAATTCACGCGATTACATGCCGGCCGGCTGCGGCCATCCTATTGCGGTGTGACGTCGTAGCACATCAACGCGTCGTTTGCGCGCAGATACAACTTGCCATCGTGGATCACCGGATGTGCCCACGAAGGGCCGTCATCCACCGCCGCTTTGAACGTCCCTTTGACCCGGAATTCGTCGGGTGTGGCTTCGATGAGCGCCACGAGGGCGTCCTTTTCGTAGCGGAACCAGAGGTGGCCGTCGGCCCAGAGGACCGCTGCCGATCCGTTGGCCCGCGCTTTGCGCTTCCAGGGGAGTGCCTTCCACTTGATCTCCCCGGTCAGGAAGTCCAGGCAGACCGGCGTCCCGTTGTTCTGCCCGTCACCGCCGTAGAGACAATCGCCGACCAGCACCACACCGCCATGATGGTTTTCGAAATCCCGGGGGCCCAGGAAATACACCTCCTCGACGTCAAAGGCGTCGCCGTTGCGAGTCAGCTTCAGCAGGGCACTGCCCGTCTTGTAGCTGGTCGTCACAAACACATGATTGTCGCGGACGATCGGCGTCGGGATGTTGGCCACGCTGTTGGCAATGCGGTTGTAGCCCCACAAGAACTGGCCCGTCTCGGCCGCCACGCCGATCGCCCCCCGGCCCAGGATGGTGATGTACTGGCGGACCCCGTCAATCTCCGCCGCCACAATCGTCGTGTACCCCGCACCGTCCTTGCCCTGCTCCCCAATAGCCGGCATCGTGCACTTCCAGATCAACTCGCCGGTGGTCTTGTCGAGCGCCACCAGGGCGGCGTCGGCGACGCCCGGCGTGCACACCACCTGCTGGTCATCGACCAGCGGCGACTCGCTCCATTTCCACCCGGACATCATCTGACCGCCAAAATCCTGCTGCAGATTCTTCTGCCATTTCAGCGCCCCCGTGGCGGCGTCCAGACAGACCAAGTCGCTGTCCGTCCCCAGCGCATAGACCCGCTCGTTGTCAACGGTGGGGGTGCAGCGCGATCCGTCGTCATGTTTCGGCCCCACCCGGGTGGCCCACAGCTCCTTCTGGGATGCCAGGTCAAAGGCAATGACGAACTGTGACCGGTCGCCGCCGTCGGGACGATCCCCCATGGTGAAGATCCGGCCGTCGGCGATCGAGATGCTCGAATAGCCCGTCCCGCAGCCCTGGATCTGCCACAGCAGCGGCGGGCCCTGCTCCGGAATCTCCTGGATCAGACCGGTTTCGGGACAGATGCCGGTACAGCCGGGTCCGCGGAACTGCGGCCAATCCGCTGCCACCACAGCGCTGGTTGCCAGGGCGACGCACGCCCACGCGGCGGACACCGTCGTCAGTTTCGTCTTCGTCACGCTGATGGTCCTTCTCTGCTGAGTGTTTCTCGGGCTCCCCACACCTGGTCCACCTCACTTCGGAGGTGCCTTCTCATCCGTACCCGGCGCGGCCGGCTTCTCGTCTGGTTGCTGCATCATACGCACTCCGTCGTACCACTCCACCTTCCGCGTCTCTTTATCCCAGCGCCGGGTGCGGACCTTCAGCTTGTGGCTCATGTCGTGGCAATTCGTGCACGTCTGGTCGTCCTCCAATTCACTCGCGAAGAACTTCTCGTGTGATTCGTCGCCGTCCAGCAGGTCCCGCTTCGCGTGGCACTGGGTGCAGAACTTGGCAACCTTCGCGGTCGCGAAGATCACGTCGGGGGGCACCAGGCTGTCTTCGTCCTGGCTGTGCTTGTCCGACCGGCCATGGCAGGTTTCACACCCGACCCCTACCGGTTCATGGATCTTAACCAGCTTCTCGCCGTCGTAATTCGCGTGGCATACGTAACAGAAGGAGTTGTCGGCCTCTTCCCGCGGATCGATCTCCTTCCACTTGGCGATGTTCTTCTGCCACTGTTCGATCAGCTCGCGATCCGGGTCTTGGGCCGGTGCCGCCGGAGTTTCCGGCTTGGCCGGCTTGGCCGATTTGACCGACTCGGCCTGCGCAGCGGGCGCTGCCGCGGGAGGATCCTCACCGCGCGGCGGCCCGGCCAGGGCGATGACCGCTGCCAACAGACCAGTGCACGCAACCAACGCGGCGACCCGCACCCGGCGGG
>DAISIS010000679.1:0-2658 GCA_036821925.1 Pirellulaceae bacterium | reverse complement strand
CCGGCAGGCGAGGACCTGGCCCCGTCACCTCTTGCCACCCGCCCCATGCACCGCGTAAGGTGTAGCCAGCGTAACGTCGGATGGATGACTGCTGAGCCACACGTGTGGCAGAGGAGATGACCGGATGAAAGTGGCGACGATTGAGACCCCGCGCGGCAACATTCGCCTGGAACTGTTCGCGGACAAGACGCCGAAGACGGTGGGGAATTTCGAGAAGCTGGCCAAGCAGGGCTTCTACAACGGACTGAAATTCCATCGCGTCATCGCGGACTTCATGATCCAGGGCGGGTGTCCGAAAGGAAACGGCACGGGGGGGCCGGGCTACAAGTTCGCCGATGAGTTCCACAAAGATCTCAAGCACGACGGGCCCGGCATGCTGTCGATGGCCAATTCAGGGCCCAACACGAATGGCTCTCAGTTCTTCATTACCCATGTCGCCACCCCGTGGCTGGACGGCAAACACACGGTCTTCGGGCGGGTCCTCGAGGGACAGGATGTGGTGGATTCCATTCAGCAGGGGGATAAAATGACAGCGGTGACCGTCACCGATGAAGCCGACTGATGACCAGGCGGCCTGCGCGCGGGATCGGCGCGCGGCGTCCCCGAACCTGTGGGAGCTCGCTATGACTCGTCCATTGCCGTCTCAGCTGCTGCGGACCGTGGTCTTGCTGGCGTCATGGTGCTCTCCGGCCGGGTTCGCGGGATGGGCCGGCGCCTGCGATACGCCGGTGTACCGGTATGCGATGTATCGCTGGCAGCCGGCACCGTACGAGTTGTACTGTTTCCATGACACGCAGCCGGACGCCGAGGCGCAGGCCGTTGCAGCGGCTGTCGAGCAGCACGTTGCGGCTGGCGTGGCGCCGGCCAACCTGGTCTTCCTGCCGGTCGATGTGGCGCAGGACGGGCAGCTCCGCGATGTGCCGCCGGACATCAGAGAGGCGTGGGACAAGCGATCCACTGCGCACACGCCCTGGTACCTGATTTCCTCCCCGGTGGGTGTGCATCTCTTCGAAGGGTCTGTCTCCGCACGTGACATCGCAGCACTGATCGATTCACCCGGGCGGCAGGCGGTCGGCCAGTTGCTGGCAGAGGGGCACGCCGGCGTCTATGTGCTGGTCACCACGGACGACCAAGCCAAGAGCGAGGCGGCTGAGCAGGTGATTCGCGGCGTGATCGACGACGTGGCGGCCGGCAAGGTCAAGCTGTACTCGACCGTGCAGGGATCGGATGATGACAACGCGGCTCCCGCGCCCGGCATCGCCTTCGGGCTGGTCACCGTCGCGCGCGGTGACGCGGGCGAGAAGTGGTTCCTCGATTGCCTGCTGGCACTCGAACCGGATCTGCGAAGCGCCACCGAACCGGTCGCGTTTCTCGTCTACGGCCGCGGCCGCGCCCTGTTCTCCTCGCTCGGCAAAGGCATCCACCACGACAACCTGGTTCAGGACGTGGAGTTCATTACCGGTGCCTGCTCCTGCACGGTGAAGGAACAGAACCCGGGAGTGGACCTGCTGATGAAGTTCGACTGGGATACGGTTGCAGACAGTCTCATGCAACAGTTCGGCAGGGAGGAGGGCAGCCCGTACCGGTTCTCCGGCGATGCCTTGTTTCCCGAGCTGATCATACCGGCGGAGGAACCGCCGACGCCCTCCGGCAACGATGCTGCAGCGTCGACGGCGGCCGAACTCACGGCCCCGGCCGCGGCCACGACGGTGGAAGTTGCCGCGACGTCGGCTGCCGAACTGTCAACTGCCGATGCCGTGCCGGCCGCGGCGTCCCTGGCGGACCCGCCCGTGCAGCAGCTGGCGGTCAACCGTCCACCTCCCGTTGCGTCCGGAGACCATGCCGCCGTCTCCACCACGAATCCCTGGCGCGCTGTGCTGTGGGTGGGAGGTGGTCTGGCCGGCGCACTGGTCGTCCTGTTCGGCGTCACCTTTCTCGTGCTGCGGCCACGTTGACAAGGATTGAGATGATCCGACTGGAGAACGTCTCGAAAGTGTATGCCACGCGGCGCGGCGACGTGCGCGCCTTGCAGGATGTGTCCCTGACGGTTGACCGGGGACAGTACGCGGCGATCTGCGGGCCGAGCGGCTGCGGCAAATCCACGCTGCTGTCGTTGATCGGCGGCCTGGCGCTCCCGACGGCCGGCAGCATCACGGTCGATGAGATGCCCATTTCGACCGCTTCCTCCGCCGACCGTGCGCGCTTCCGCGCCCAGCACATCGGGTTTGTGTTCCAGATGTTTCACCTGTTTCCATTCCTGAATGTGCTGGACAACATCATGGTAGCGGCCGCGGAGCCTCGCGATGGCGAGACGCTGGACTACGCGCGGCAACTGGTGGAGCAGTTTGGTCTCCTGGCGCGGTGTCACCACCGGCCGGCACAGCTGAGCATCGGCGAACGGCAGCGGGTGGCCATGGCCCGCGCGCTGCTCAACCGGCCCAGCATCCTGCTGGCTGATGAGCCGACCGGCAACCTCGATCCGCACAACGCGACTCTCGTGCTCGATGAGATCGATCGATTTCACCAGGCGGGCGGTACGGTCCTGCTGGTCACACACGAGTCACCGGCCGCCGCCCGCGCCCAGACGGCCATCTTCCTGCACGAAGGCCGCGTCGCGCGACGAGATTAGTTGGACAGGGCCACGTTCGAGTACCGTTG
>DAISIS010000678.1:0-2659 GCA_036821925.1 Pirellulaceae bacterium | reverse complement strand
AGCGCGTCTTGCAGATTTTTCAGGCCCTCGTGGCCTGAAAAAATCTGCAACGCCGGAGTCTACCACAAAGCGGGGATGGGTGCCCGTGCGGCGACTCGGTCGCGGGCGGGGGCGGGGGCGGGACGCGGGCCGGACCGGGCGCGGGATTGACAGGACGCGGCGGAGCGTGAAACTGCTGAAGGCGGTTTCCCCGCTGTCACGTGTAACTCTCTGATCTGGACAGACTCATGACCGAATCTCCTGCTTCTGACTCGTCGCCGTCGGCCGATGACCGCTCGCTTTCCACGCAGTGGCCATCGGGTCAGCCGCGGGGGCAGGTCGTGCTCAAGCCGCGCAAGGCGCGCCCCTTTCTGGCCCGTCACCCGTGGGTGCTGAACTCGGCCGTGAAGTCGCTGACGGGCGAGCCGGCCGACGGTGACGTGGTCGACGTCCTGTCGCACGACGGCGTGTTCGTGGCGCGTGGGGTCCTGAACCGTCGCAGCCACCTGCGGGTGCGGCTCTACTCGTGGGATGCGAGCGAGCCGCTGGATGAGGGCTTCTGGCAGCGGCGGCTGGCGCGCGCCATCGGCTGGCGGCAGCGGCTGGGGCTGCAGCATCCCGATGCGGCGGTGCGTCTGGTGTTCAGCGAAGCGGACGCGCTGAGCGGGATGGTGCTGGACCGCTTCGGTGCGCACCTGGTGCTGCAGGTCAATTCTCTGGCCATTGCGGTGCGGCTCCCGATGCTCATTCCGCTCATCGCCCAGCTCACAGCTCCGACGAGCATTCTGGTGCGGAGCGAAGGGGGACTGGCCAAAGTCGAGGGCATGGACGTGGCCGCGGGCTGCGTGTGGGGGCAGGCGCCCGCCGGCCCGGTCTTCATCACCGAGCACGGCATCCGCTACGGCGTCGACGTGGCGGCCGGCCAGAAGACCGGGTTCTATCTGGACCAGCGGGAAAACCGCCGGGCCGCGGCCGGCTACATGCAGGACAGACGAGTGCTGGACCTGTTCTGTTACAGCGGTGGTTTCGCCCTGGCCGCCGCCCAGCTGGGGGGCGCCCGCGAAGTGCTCGGCGCCGACTCCAGCGCCAGCGCCATCCGCTGGGCGCGGGCCAATGCCGAACTCAACGGACTGAGCAACGTCCGGTTCGAAGAGCACGAGTGTTTCGAATTGCTCGACCAGCTGCGGGCGGAGGGGCGGAAGTTCGGCGCCGTGATCCTGGACCCGCCCAAATTCGCCCGCAACCGGTTCCATGTCGTCGAGGCGCTGCGCGCATACCACCGCATCAACCGGCTGGCCGTCGACCTGCTGGAACCGGACGGGATCCTGGTGACGTGCAGTTGTTCCGGCAGCGTGACGCGCCAGGATTTCCTGGACATGTTGACGGGAGTCGCCGCCAAGTCGCGGCGGGCGATCCACATCCTGGAGCAACGCGGACATGCCGGGGATCATCCGGTCAGCCTGGCCTGTCCGGAGAACGAGTACCTCAAATGCATGATCTGCCGGATCGTCTGAGCGTCCGAGGGCGATTGAGGCAGGCACTGGTACGGAGTATGTTAGACGACGTGCCGGATGGTCTGTGATTGTTCGCCCATGACACGGGAGCGCGCGACTGATGGGACGAGTGCGGGTGAGTGTGTTGCCCTGGGCGCTCTTGAGTGTGCAGCTGGTCGGCGCGTGGTGTGTCGCCACCCAGTCGCAGGCGGCCAAAGACGTGTCCTGCCGCATGGGGGCCGGGGCCGGTGCGGAGCGTTATCGCCCGGGGGTATGGGGGCTCGTCGAGTTCGACGCGATCAATCAGACGAGCGAATTCGTCGAGGCCCAGTCGGTGCTCCGCTTTGTCGGCGATCCGACGCTCCAGTACGCGCGGCGTGCCGTGGTGCCCCCCAGGTCGAAGCTGCGCACGACCTGTCCCGTGCTCATTCCCGCATCAGTGCCCCCGCACGTGCGGCACATCGATTGCCTGACCCAGCAGGTTCTGCCCCCGCCCGACCCCGACGTGCGGCGGCGCACGGCGCAGGAGACGATGGCCGCGTCGCAGCCGGTCAGCCTGGATCACGAGACGCCGACGGTGGGCCTGTTCGCGGACCTGGACGCCCCGGCGTACGGCGATGACGGCCGGTCGTATTACACGGGCAAGCCGGCAGAACCGGTCGCGCCCGATGAATTAGTGTACGAAATGGTGATCACGGCGAAGCGGGCACAGGATCTGGCGCGTCGTGTGAGTCTTTTCGAGACCGACAATCTGCCGATCGATCCGGCCTGCCTAGCGGTCATCGATGTGCTGGTCGTCAGCAGTGACAGCCTGGCCGCGCACCCGGGGGGCGTCGCGCTGGTGCGCGACTGGGTGCTCGCCGGCGGGCGTCTGTGGATCATGCTCGACCAGGTGCAGCCGGATACCGTGGCGGTGCTGCTCGGGGATGCGTTTGCCACAACGGTGGTCGACCACGTGCGGTTGACTCGCCTGAGTCTTCACAACGCGCGACTGGCCGGTAACCAGCAGTCGCCCGAGGAGTTGGAGTTGGAGGAGCCGGTGGAGCTGGCGCGGGTCGTGCCTCAGGGGGTGACGGTCACGACGACCGTCGGCGGCTGGCCGGCCGCGTTCTGGCAGTCGTTTGGCGCAGGGCGTGTCTTCTTCACCACGCTGGGCCCGGCGGGTTGGATGCGTCTGGCCCCCTGGC
>DAISIS010000677.1:0-2672 GCA_036821925.1 Pirellulaceae bacterium | reverse complement strand
GTCGTCGCGATCGCTCTTGCGCGCCGGCAACAGGTTCGTCTCAGCACTCATCTCGTCGACGCGATGGTAGGACGTGTCCAGCTCGGACGCGTCCACCAGAGAGCTGTCCGCCTTCCCGCGACGCCCGCGTGCCGGATCGGCGCGCCTGCCGCGAGCCGCCGGCGGGGCTCCGCGAAAACGCGACTCGTTGTCCGTCGTCGGTTCGTCAGCCATCGTCTGATCGTCCTCCAGTGCGTGCGGGGAGTCCCGCTCAGCGTTCCTCCACCACGGCATAATTCAACACCTGCGTGTTGGTCACCCGCCCGATCGCCTGGGCAACCCGCGCTACGTCCCCTTCCTTCACGCTCCCCTCGGCCTTCACGATGATCGTGTCCATCGGCCGTTCGAACGGCAGCGAACCGGTCATGCCCGCCTCGACATAGTCGCCGATCTCCTGTTCCTGCACCGCGAAGTCGGCGGCGAAAGGGGTGCCGTCCCGCCGGGCCACGACCACAGAGCCCCCGGGGCCTTTCTTGACGATCACAATCACCGCGTTCTGCTGGGCCACCGCGATGCCATGCTTCGCCGGCGGCAGTTTGACCGACGTGGCCTGATCGATCTTGGAGGCCACCAGGAAGAAGATCAGCAGCAGAAACACCATGTCGATCATGGGCGTGATGTCCGATTCGGCATCACTGACAAACCGACCGCGTGAAGACAGAGTGGCTTCCGCGTCGAGCGTTTCCAGAAGCTTCGCCATGCTCAACGACCTCGCCCCGCGTCGGAACCGCCAATCGCAATCCGGAAGGCCTCGAGAAACCGCGACAGCCCGGCGGCCACCAGATCCTCCATCTTCCGAATCCGCACGTTGACGCTCGCCGTCGCCAGGATGAGCGGGATGGCAATCGAGAGTCCCCAGATGGTCGTCAGCAGCGCGAGGCTGATATCACCGGCAAGTTGCGGAGGCTTCACACTCTCCTGCGTCGACAGCGTCCCGAAGGCGCCTTTCATCCCCATGACGGTGCCCAGCAGCCCCAGCATCGGGGCTGTCTTGATACACGTATTCACCCAGCTAAGCCGGTGTTCCAGATCGGCCAACACGTCCCGCTGAAACCGATCCACCAGCAGCTGGCGGACCTTCGTGTACCCCAGATCGCGATTGATGATGGCCAGCAGCGCCAGCTGGGACATAGCGCGTTTGTCCCCCTCGAGCATCTCGCTGGCCGCTTCGAAATCCCCCTGCAACATGGGCTCGTCCAGCGCCTCGAGGAACTCGGCCTGCTCGTCCTCCGTGCGGAAGCGTTTCTCCCGCACGCGATACCACACCATCACGAGGCAGAAGGCGCCCCACAGGGCAATCGCGGCAAGCGCTCCATACATGAGGTTCCCGATGCTCGTGTACAGATTCGTTTGGGCCAGTATCATGTTCATCTGCTCAATCTATCCTGCTGTTACCCGGAGGTCCCGTGCGATGCTTCCGAACGGCGGGCAGTCTGTCGGCGGACGCCGGCCGCCCTGGCCCGCGTAGCTCCGTCAGGCTTCAGTCTGGCACGGCACGGTACAACTGACTCACCACAAAATAATCGAATCCGGTCCCCTGTCGGCGGACGCCAAAGACGGTCTGCTGGATCTGCCGCGGGCTGGTCTTCCCGTTGTCAGCCGCGTGTGCCATTTCGATCTGGAAGAGGCGTTCCTCGATCGCCTGCGGGTAGAACTGCACGACGATGCGGCCGGCCGTCTGGATGCCGGCGGCGCGCAGCAGCTGCTGGTCGAACCGCCGCAGATTGCCGGCCGTCCAGAGCATGTACAGGCGTTTCTCCTCCTCACTGGGTCCTTGCCGGCGAGCGGGGACCGGGTTGCGCAGATTCAGCGCGTAGTCGATCTGCTTCTGACCGCCCCCCACGGCGCCCACCTCGATGCCGAAGTAGTCGAGTTGCTGGACGTACGCGGCGAAACTGTTGGCGTTGTAACGGATCTCCCACCGTTCGCCACGCGGAATGATATTGTCCCCTTCCCCCAGCGGGCCGGCCGGACGGCTGTCCCCCAGCCCCGCGCCGGCGCTGCTGCTGTTCATCGGGGTGTCGATCGCATCGAGCGCCGTGGCTTGCGTGGAGACCGTCAGGGTCACCGCTTCGAGCAGCTGTTCCACCTGCGGCTCGATCTCGTCGGCCAGCTCCTCCATTCCCGGCGGTTCCGCATCCCGCTCAAAACCGGCCGCATGATCGCCCCGCCCGGCGATCGCTTCGATGTACTCGATCTTCGCCTGCTCGTCGCTGGTGAACGTCAGCACCCGACTCAGCCAGATGAGAAACGCCAGCCCCACGGCCACGCCCACCAGGACGTTGAGCGCGATGACCCAGCTGGCTGCGCGATCGTACGCCGAGACAGCCATGCCGACTTTTTTTTGCGGATCCGTGCCCACCGCCCGATTCCCTATTTCTGCCCGTCCGGTGCCGGGTCAATGAACACCGCATCGGGGCGCACCGATTTGTACCACGTCTGCCACTGGGCGACCACCGCATCCCGATCCGCGGGGGTGAAATCCTCCGGCAACTCAATCCCGTCAAACTTGCGGCTGGTGAGCCGCAGCCCCGCTTGCGCCTCCCGCACCACGCGCGGATCGCCATCGGTCAGCGCATAGATCAGGATCGGGACGTTGTCCAATTCAACTTGGCGACCCAGCGCGCGCGCCG
>DAISIS010000676.1:0-2675 GCA_036821925.1 Pirellulaceae bacterium | reverse complement strand
GCCTAGGGGAAGCGGGAAGAGCCCCTGCCCCTGCCGGTACAATTGATCGTTGATGAACTCGCTGGAGCACCGCTTGCCGAGGAAGAACGCCACGCCGCCGCCTGCGGACGCATACTGCTCCAAGGCCGCAACCGCCGAACGTTCCAACCTCTCGGCGTTCATGACGTAGATGGCTTGAAACGCGTCGAGAGGATGCAGGCCGAGGTAGCGGGGAGTCTCGATGCGCGGGCTGATCCCCGTGTTCGTCGGCCCGCCCGGGGCAAACACGGCGCTGAGGTAGCGGGCGTCCTGGGCCTCCGCATCGCCGTCGACGAGCAGGACGGGAACGCTGACGGGAAAGTCGACCACGGCATAGCGGAAGTTGTCGGCCAGAACGGCATCCGCCTCCAGGCGCGCCGCGATGCGATGCTCGCCAGCCGTGGAAAATCGCACGGGAAACCGCTCTTTCACCGCCCGAAGCGGCGGAATCTGCGCGATGCTCACCGCGGGTTGGGCGAGTCCGTCGGCCTCGACGAGCACGGACACGTTCTTGACCGGCGCGCTGCCGAAGTTCTCCACCGTCACTTCCATGAACAGCGGGACTCCTGCCGCGCGCGTGCCCGGCCCCGGAACCAGTTGCCGGATCGCCAGGTTGGGGCGGGCGCCCTCGACGCAGTTGACCAGGTGGATCTTGACACCGGACGCGTTCCAGTCCAGCAGGTTCTTCTTGAAAGGGCTTGGGTCGTCCCACTGTCGGGTACGAAAATCGGAGACGATGTAGACCACGCGTTGCTCGGACGCAGCCTGGCCCAACAAGTGGGCCGCGGCTTCCATCGCTGCCAGCGGACCGGGCGCGGTCTGCGAAGGCGCCAGTTCGGCGAGGCGGCCATGGAGCCGGTCGGGCAGCCCGCTGTCGACCGTCTCCTGGAGGAAATCTGCCTGGGTGCCGCGAACGGGGCGTCCTGCCTGAGAGAATCGCAGCATGGTGAAGGTCTGAGCACCCTCGCGCGCGGCTTGCTCAACGATCCGGCGGACGACGGCCTTGGCCTGCTCGAACGCACTGGTGTCGTTCCAGCGGTCCGACATCGAGAAGCTGTCATCCAGAAGCACCACGTGGTGGGTGCTCCCGCCACCCAGCCACGAACCCCATTGACTTGGCAGCAACGGTTGGGCGAGCATCAGCACCACCACGGCGACGGCCAGCATGCGCAATAACAGCAGGAGAAGTTGCTTGAAAACCACCCTCGTGCGATGCTTCTTCTGGCTTGCCAGGAGGAACTCCATGGCGGCCCAGGCCACGCGGCGCTGGCGGAGCATGTTGATCAGGTGGATCAACACGGGCACGCCAACCAACAGCAGGCCCCAGAGCAGCGGATAGTGGAGGAAGTTCAACATAGGTCCATCACGTTTCGGCGGACTGCACAAGCCGTTGGGTGGGACAAGCGAAGCGCAGGCCCACCAGAATCACTACCGTGTCATCAACTCCTATTCTGCGTTGCCAATCGGTGGTTCAAGTACGCAGCCAACGCCGCCCCCAACGGCTGGCTCGTGCGGACCAGCGTGTAGTCGACGTTCTGGCCGCTACAGGAGCGACGCACCTCCTCCAGGTAGGCTCCGAGGGCGGCCAGGTAACCTTCGCGCAGGGCGCGGGGATTGCATTTGAGGTGCGCCGGCAGTTCGAGCCCCTCGAACCGCGTGGGACCGCTGAAGGGAAAATCCAACTCGTCGTCATCCAGCACATGGAACACGAGAACGTCGTGGCCGCGGCTGCGCAACAGGCGCAGACCGCGAAAGAGCCCGTCGCGATCCACCAGCAGGTCGGATACCAAGACGACCATGCCGCGCCGCGGGTAGGTTTCTGCGGAACTGCGGATGATCTGGAAAAGATCGGTCTTGTGGGCCGGTTCGCTGACCTCCAGGGCCTGGATGATGCTGTCCAAGTGGTTTCGCTTCGTCCGCTGGGGCACGGTCATTCGCGCTGCTTCATCGAACGCCACGCACCCCACCGCGTCTTGGTGCCGCAGAACGAGGTACGCGAGACTGACCGCGAGCGTGGCCGCGTACTCGTACTTGTTCATCGCGCCCGATCCGTAGCGCATGCTGGCCGAGACGTCGACCAGAAGCGTCAGGCGCAAGTTCGTGTCCTCTTCGAACTGTTTGACGAAGTAGCGATCCTGCTTGGCCCAAACCTTCCAGTCGACGTACCGCAGGTCATCGCCCGGAGCGTAGGGGCGATGCTGCCGGAACTCGACCGATTGGCCGAAGTACGGGCTGCGGTGCAACCCCGACAGGAACCCTTCCACGACGTGCCGCGCGCGAAGATCGAGCCGGGCGATCCGCTTGATCACCTCAGGATGCAAAAATCTTTTGGAATCGATCATCGCGCGAGAGCTCATCTTCTCGGGTGGGGGTGTTCTCCAGGATTCGTTGGATCACGTCGTCGGCCGTGATGCCTTCGCTTTCGGCCATAAAGCTCAGCACCAGACGGTGACGCAGGACCGGCTTGGCCAGGTGTTGAATGTCCTCGACCGAGACGTGGGTGCGGGCGTGCCACAGAGCCCGCGCCTTGGCGCCGAGAATGAGGTACTGCACGGCCCGCGGGCCCGCTCCCCAACTGAGTTGCTCCTCGACGAACTGCGGCGCGCCGGCGCCCCACGCCACGCAGTGCACAGCGTCGGGCGACAGGCGCGCGATCC
>DAISIS010000675.1:0-2701 GCA_036821925.1 Pirellulaceae bacterium | reverse complement strand
CGCCTGCCGCACCCGCCGACGCCGCGCCAGGAGCGCCTGCCGCACCGGCCGACGCCAGCCAACCGGCCGAGACGAACTGAGTGCCGCCCCTGGCAGGCCGCTGACGACCGAATCACGGATCGCCAGATCGCTGGCCACCGAATCGCAACAGGAAAGGGCCGCCACCGGGTGACGGCCCTTTCGCAATTGTCAAAGTGCACCGATTGGCTTCAGTGGCGGGCAGCTGCCTAGTTGGCTTCGGTCGCCGGCTGCTGCGCCGGGGCCATCGCAAGCGCCAGGGCATAGCTGCCGAACAAGACGACCGCGAAGAACAGGTCGCCGGCCAGCGTGTAGCGGAAGAACGGAATCGCTGCCACGTAGCATTCAGCCAGTCCCGACCAACTGGTCTCGTATGTCGCGAAACCCAGCCACACGCCGAAATTCGTGACGAGGAAGAACAGAACTGACGACAGCAGTGAACAGGAGAGCAGGCCGATCAGGGAAGCGAGGCGTCCGGCGAAGCGGCCGGTTCCCAGCACGAAGGTCTGCCGCAGCCATCCGCGCAGCAGGACCGGGAACATCAGCATGCCGTAGACCAGGACCATCACGCCCCAGTGGTATCCGCCCAGGAACAGATCGCTGATCGCCATCACGCTCAGCGGCACGCACATCGCCACCAGAGCCGAACGGAAGAAGTACCCGGCGAACAACGCCAGGGCGGCGACTGGTGCGAAGTTGGGCAGCTCATGGCCGGCCAGTCGCAGTGCGACACCGCTAGTGACCAGCAGGGCGAACACGGCCGCCTGGCGGGTCCACGCCCCGTCCTGGGCGCCCGAGCGCCGGTCAAGCATCCACTGGCCACTGTTTCGTGTTGTTCCGTTGATAATGCTCTTGCCTGTCATTGCTACATCCCGTCAGTCGGTGGTGGAATCAGGAAAAGGAGCCGAACGCTGCAATTTTATCGGTATTCGCCAAAGGTCCACAAGATGGTATCAGCGGCTTTCACCTCCAAGGCGCCGCAGCTCTGGCGAGCCAGTTCGCCATTGACGCGAAACACCCAATTCTGACCGCGTCCTTCGTTCTCCACGTCGTCAATCTGCGTCACGAAGGCGGTGGCCCCCTTGCCGCGAAACGCGATCTTGATCCCGCGCGGATGCCTGCCCGCCGTCTGCAGCGCGTCGAGCACCGTCATGCCGGCTTTCCAGGGCAGCGCGGTGAAATGCTTCTGGACGCCGTCTCCGTAGTCGATGACCAACTTCACAGCCGGCGGCGGGGGGGAGTCCTCGGCCACGGCGACGCGGGGAGTGACACCCGCCGCCACACCACACGCGAGCAGCATCGCCAACAACGTCGCAGCCAGGCGGTTCATGGGACAAGACTCCTGATCCGTAATGCACAACGACGCACCGCTCCGTTTCGGGGGCCAGGCCCGAGCAGCTCGTACGAGAAGTATACCGAGTTCCGCCCGGGCTGGGGATCCCGTGGGGTTTCCGAACCTGCAGCGTGGCGGTAGCATGCCCGAACAACGCGCCGCACGCGCCCCGCGCCGTGATCGGGACTGATAGCCCCATCCGGTGCAGGCTGCGGGGGCGTTCGCTGCACCTCCGGGCAAGGGACGTATGCCAGACGCTGATTCATCACTCTGTAGCGCATTTTCCACACCGACAGGCGACGCGGTGACTGCGGCCGAGTCGCACGTGACCCGGTTGACTGGACGGGCCAGGAACCACGGGCCGGCCGGGCGGGCGGGGGACGCACCCCAGTCGGTGAGCGCCGTGGGGATCTGCGGTGCCGGGATAATGGGAACAGGCATCGCGCTGGTTCATCTGCGGCAGGGGGTGCGCGTCAAGCTCTACGACGCCTCGGCCACCGCCCTGGAGCGCGCTTACACGGTGCTGTCGCGAGAGGCGGCCCGGCTGGCCGCCGGCCGCTCCGCCGCCGCAGCGTTCCAGGTCGGCCGGAGCCCGGACCTCCTGGCCGACTGCGACCTGTTGATCGAATCGGTGGCCGAGAACCGGGAGCTGAAACAGCGCGTCTTCCAGCAGCTGGCCGGCCGCCTCGCCCCGCATGCGTTGATCGCCACCAACACCTCCACCATCCGGCTGGCCGATCTGGCGCCGGCTGTGCCCGACGCGCGCCGCTTCTGCGGGCTGCACTTCTGCAATCCGCCGACCGAGCGGTCGTTGGTGGAAATCGTGCGGTCCGGCGGGACCAGCACCGCCACGCTCACCGCGCTGGTGACCTATGCGCTCCGCCTCGGCAAGCTGCCGATCATGGTCTGCGACAGCCCCGGATTCCTGGTCAATCGCGTGCTGCTGCCGTACTTGAACGAAGCGCTCGAGATGCTCTGTCAGGGCGTCGCACTGGCGGCGATCGACCGGGCGGGACGGGCGTTTGGCATGCAGCTCGGGCCGTTCGAGTTGCTCGACCTGATCGGTGTCGACACGGCCATGTGGGCCGGACGCACGCTGTGGGAGGCGTTTCCGAGCCGCATCACGCTCACACCGGTCCTGCCCAGGCTGGTCAAGGTCGGGCGTCTGGGGCGCAAGACCGGCGGCGGGTTCTATCGGTATCCGACCGCCGACGGTCCGGCCCAGCCTGATCCGGAACTCCCGGCCCTCCTGGCGCCCTACGTGCGTCCGCAGGGCGCGCTGTGCGACTCGCAGATCATCGCGCGGTTGATCCTGCCCATGCTGCTGGAAGCCACGCGCGCGATCGAAGA
>DAISIS010000674.1:0-2702 GCA_036821925.1 Pirellulaceae bacterium | reverse complement strand
GTCCGGGATCGCAGGCTCTGCACCCCGTGCGGCGTCCGACCAGGTGGCAGCGAGCAATGTCAACAACAGCAGGCAACGCGTGGGCAGGTTCATGGTGTGATCCTTGCGTGACGTAGAGATCGAACGTCGAGATCGACTGTGCATCCGCCTGGCCGACATTCCACTTCCTCCCGCCCGGCACCCTGGGGTCCTTCACCTGCCAGCTGCGTCTATCGCCCACCGCCGATGCAGAACAACTGTGACTCGGTCCGCAGGAACATGCGCCCTCCCGCGACGGCGGGTGTGGCGCGGCTGGGTTCCCCCAGAGCGACGCGGCCAAGTTGTTTGAATTCGCGTTCGGCGGCCAGCACCAGCACCTCCCCATCGCTGTCGATGACGTACAACTTGCCGTCCACCAGCACAGGGGAACCGGCAAATCCGCGCGACAGGCGTTTCGACCAGACGATGGTTCCGTCGGCGGCCTGCATGCAGCTGACCAGCCCGCGGTCGACGCACAGGAACACCAGGTCGCCTCGCGCGATGCTGGTCGTGATGTAGGGTGCCTGACGCGTCACGCGATACACTTCCTGCGGCTGCTGGCCCAGCCGGGCCGCGACCAGGTAATGGCCGCCCCCACCCGATCCGGCACAGCCGAAGACCAGGTCACCGACGATGATGGGGGACGCGACCGTGCGCAGCGTGAAGACAGGCAGCGACCAGTTCTCGGCCCCCGTGCGCGGGTCGAGACTGTAGAAACCGTGTCCTTTGTCGTAGCAGATCAATTCGGGCGGCCCCTCCGGCGGCTGGTAGATGCAGGGGGTCGAGTAGCAGACGCGTGCGACGGTGCGGGGGGTCTCCCAACGCAGTTGGCCCGTCTCCCGGTCGAACGCCATGACGGAACTTCTGCCAGGTTGCTGGTTCGGCTCCAGTTCCTCGGCCTGCTGCGAGTTGACCAGGATCACCAGGTCTTCGTACACGATGGGGGAGTTGCCGAAACCGTGTTCGCATACGTAGGCACCCAGATCCTGCATCCAGACTTCGCGGCCGTCGTGATCCAGGGCGCGCAGCAGCAGCCGATCGCCGGTGCCCCACGCCACATAGACGCGCTGCTCGTCCACCGCCGGCGTGCTGCTGGCGTAGCTGTTGAGGGCGTTCAGCGCGTGGGGGGCTGCGGCGTAGTCGCGCTGCCATAGCGTCTCGCCGGTGTCGGTATCGATGCAGATGACGTATCGCGTCGCGCTGTCCGGGTCGGCGCTGAGCAGGAACAGTTTCCGGCCCCACACCACGGGTGAGCCATGGCCTTTGCCGGGGAGCCGGGTCTGCCAGAGATAATCCGCGTCCGTCCACGTCACGGGGATCGATTGCGCAGCGCTGACACCCGTGCCATTGGGGCCACGAAAGCGGGTCCATTCCTGGGCACGCCCACCAGCGGCAGGCAGCAGCAGAACGGCAAGCAGGACGGTGGAGAGTCGGCCGCAGCGCATGAGGCAGGGTTCCTGTGGTTTGGCGACGGGACTCGCCTGTGGTTTCAGCCCCGATTGTAGCCGCTCGATCGGCGTCCGGCGACCAGCGCTCGTCCCCGGTGTGTCCGGCCAGCGCCCGCCGGGCTGACGCCCCGCCCCCCCGTTCCCCGCACGCGTCCCCGCGCCCAAGCTGCAGCGCGCCGCGCCGCACCGTAAAATGTGCGGTACCGTCGGACGTACAGCGACGACGGCAGGAAGGCCGCTGACGGGAGTGATGACGATGACCCCGTGGGCTGTCGCAGTCGGTATGGCGTGCGTCGTGCTGGCCGACAGTGCGCGGGCGGGCGACGCGCGGACGATATATGTGTCCCCGCACGGCAACGATGCCTGGTCGGGCCAGCGCGCCGCACCGAACGACGCGGGGACCGACGGCCCGCTGCTCGACACAACGCCGGCCGGTTCACCGTAGTGACGACGCGAAGAGACGGAGCGCAGCATCCCGTGATACGCCCCCTTGAATCACCCGACATCGACGAAGTGCTGGAGATCTGGCTCAAGGCTTCCCTGGGAGCACACAGCTTCGTGGCCAGAGAATTCTGGGAATCCAAGCTGGACGCCATGCGGCAGGTATACCTTCCCGCCTCCGAAACCTACGTGTTCACCGACCACGAGATCATCCAGGGATTCCTCTCGCTTCAGGGCGACATGCTGGCCGCCTTGTTTGTCTCACCAGCCTGTCAGGGACAGGGCATTGGCCGAGAGCTCATGCAGCAGGCCAAGACACTCAGGAAGCGTCTGTACCTCACCGTCTACCGACAGAATCACGCCGGTATTGAGTTCTACAAGAAGTGCGGATTCACGGTCGTCGGCCAGCAAGTCGATGCACACACGGGGCAGGACGAACTCGTCATGGAATACAACGCAGGAAGGCACGAGCAGTCAGGACTCAAGAGAGCGCCGAGCGAGCGGAACGGGTACGGCGGCGACACGCCATCCGTCGACGGCTAGCGCCTCGCGCGCCCCTGCCCACCCTGTCGAAAGTCAGGGACTTGATCCACGCCTTCACCGGAAGGCTACCCCGCGCCATCAACAACCTGGCGATCGCCTGTCTTGGTGCAGGCCCGCGCGTTGGGCGTCGCCCGAGTGGACGAGGGCACGTTTCACCAGGCCGCAGGTGGATTTCGATTCGCGTGGGAGCCCAATCGTGGACACAGCGTGACCAGCAGTGGTAGGTGCCGATTTCCCCTTCGCGGACAATAT
>DAISIS010000673.1:0-2710 GCA_036821925.1 Pirellulaceae bacterium | reverse complement strand
ACCTGAAAGTGCTGGCGGATCGAGTGCTAGTCGAAGCGCCGACCGCGGCGGGTGTGTTCTATGGCATCCAGACGCTGCGGCAGCTGCTGCCGGCGGCCGTCGAATCCGAATGCTTGACGTGTGGCGTCGAGTGGTCGCTGCCGCGCGTCGAGATCGCCGACCGCCCGCGCTATGGTTACCGCGGCCTGATGCTGGATCCGGGCCACAACTTCCTGACCAAAGAGTTCACCAAACGGTATCTGGATGTCATGGCCCTGTACAAGATCAACCGGCTGCACTGGCACCTGACCGACATGGGCTGGGCGATCGAAATCAAGAAGTATCCGGAACTGACCAATACGGCCAGATGGCCGGCTGTGGCTCCCCGCTGGCGGCGCGTCTACGGCAAGTGCACACACGGCTTCTACACGCAGGATGAGGTGCGCGAGATCGTGGCCTATGCCGCCCAGCGGCACATCACGATTGTCCCCGAGATCGAGCTGCCGGCCCATGCCAGCGCAGCCCTGGCGTGCTATCCCGAGCTGCGGTGTCCGAACGCGAAGAACCGAACAGAGCCGGTCGACAGTTACTTTGACTATCCGAACAACTACTGCGCTGGCAGCGAGAAGACGTTCGAGTTTCTGGAGAATGTGCTCTCGGAGGTCATGGAACTGTTCCCGTCACCGTTGGTCCACATTGGCGGCGACGAGCGGATCAAGGGCACGTGGAGCGCGTGTCCCCTGTGCCAGGCACGCATGAAGGCGGAGGGGCTGGCGAATGAAGATGAGCTGCAAAGTTACTTCGTCAAGCGGATCGAGCGGTTTGTGGCGGGGAAGGGACGCCGTATCATCGGCTGGACCGAAATCATCGAAGGCGGACTGGCCCCCGACGCCACGGTGCAGTCCTGGCTGGAGCCGCAGCATGCAGTGACCGCGGCCGAGCAAGGGCACGATGTTGTGGTGTCGACGAACCAAAGCTGTTACCTCAACTACCTCGACCTGGCGATTGAAACCTGCTACACCTTCGAGCCGACTCCGCCCGAGTTGTCGGCTGACAAGACCAGGCATATCCTGGGGATAGAGCCGTGCCTGTGGGGCTTCCCGCAGCATCGGCACGATGCGCTGGTCTTTCCTCGGCTGTGCGCGTTTGCGGAAGTCGGTTGGTCGCCAAAAGACGCCCGCGATTGGGCCGACTTCAAAGTGCGCGTCGCGGCGCACGGCAGGCGGTTGGACGAGCTGGGGATCGACTACCACCGGGATCCGGCCATTTGGAACACATCCGCAAACTGAATCAGGGAGCAAGGCGACGTCGTGAAGATCAGACATCTGGCGTGGGCCTGCCTGTGGACTGGCGTATTCACTGTGGCGAGTGCGGGGGCAGACGAATCGACCTGCGCGATCGTCCCGCGTCCCAAGCAGTACTTCGAGTCGGGCCGCACTGCGACACTGTTGGGTCCCGACGCGGCAGCGATTGTGATCGGGATGCAGGCGACGGAACCGGAACGCTACGCGGCCGAGTATCTGCAGGCACAGATCGAGCGGCGTTTTCAGCGCAGGCTGCCGATTTGCGCGGAAGATGCGACGCCTGGGGCCGTAAGCCAGGTGCTGCTCCTGGGCCAGCCGGCAACCCACGCGCGGCTGATGGCAGTCTGCCGCCGCCATAAGATCGAGTTGGATGCAGAGTCCCCGGGACACGATGGGTATGTTATTGACTGTGTGGAAGATGGATCGTGTCAAGTGATTGTGATCGGGGGCAGCAACCCGCGGGGCGTTATCTACGGGCAGCATGCGTTCTTCGACCTGCTCCGCCGCGAAGACGACCGCGTCGTGTTTCCGATCGTGACGGTGCGCGACTGGCCCAGCATCGCCTGGCGCGGCCGCCCGCATTCGGTGCTGGCCCAGCACCTGGTGCCGGGGGCGCTGGATGCCTACCTTCGCGCACGCATCAATTTCACTGACGTGCGTGACAGCCCGGACGTTCAGCCCACCATCATCTTCCCCGCGCGCAAGGCCTCCATGGGGTTCCCCGCAGGCCGGGCGCTCGACGAGCCGTTGATCCGGCAGATGATCTGCGAGTCGCACCGCCGTGGCCTGTTTGTCTACGGCACCGTCTCCTGCGGCGTGCAGCGCGACCAGGTTCCCGAGGTGATCAAGACTTTCCAGGAGCTGATTGCGCTGGGGGTGGACGGGCTCTGGATTTCGTTCGACGACGTCGGAGCTGGAGACAGTGCGCCTGAGGTGATCCGCCGTGTGCTCGAGCTGGGCGCCCAGCACGACATGACGGGGCGGAAGATCGCCATCACTCCGCCGCTCGAGGAGTACCAGACGATCGACATGGAGTTCAATCGCCGCGCGGCCAGCGAGTGGGGACTCGCCGACGCCCAGTGGATGTTCACGCGCGTCCCCTGCCCTGGCGACGCGGCTGCTGCCCGGCAGATCGGGATCCGGGGATTGCCTGGCTGGTGGCACAATCTGGTGGAATTCCGTGGTGGGTTCCTGCACAATGGGGGCGTAGCCTGCCCGTTGCGCGCCAACGGCAGGCCGGGCTACCTTGACATCCAGCCGCTGACCATGGGTTGGCACCATCCGCAGTACGACAAGATCCGGGACGCGCCGCACAACACCAGCTGCGCATTGCTCTGGGGCATCGTCGGCGGCTGGCCGGAGGAATACCAGGTCGGCGCGTTGGGGCTCTGGGCGTGGGATCCGGACCGGCACGACTGGCAGCAGAC
>DAISIS010000672.1:0-2711 GCA_036821925.1 Pirellulaceae bacterium | reverse complement strand
GTTGCACAGCCACGCCCTGCCGGATGACAGCCCAGACACGAATAGGAACGGAGCGTATCGCATGATCGAAGTCCAGCCGCTGTTCGAGCTCAGAGCGAATGTGGATCCGCCCCAGACCATCGATGGACCGTTGGGGCAACGGTGGTTCATTCCGGTGACGGGCGGCTCGATCGCTGGAGATCGCATATCGGGCGTCGTCCAGTCAGGCGGCTCAGATTTCCAGCTCATCCGCCGGGACGGTGTCGCGGAACTGGACGTTCGTGTGACCCTGCGCACGGACGATGGCGTGACGATTCAACTGAAAGGGCACGGCATCCGGTACACCTCAGCGGAGGTCCTCGCACGAATCATGTCGGGCGCCGAGGTCGATCCCTCGGAGTACTACTTCCGGGAGGCGCTGTTCTTCGAGGCGCCGGCAGGCAGGTACGAGTGGCTCAACCGGATCATAGCGATCGGCAAAGGTGGCCGGCTGAAATCCCATGTCCTCATCGATGCCTATGAAGTCCTCTAGTTGAACAGCGCCACTTGCGCGCACAGCCGCTCGATTCTGCCTTGCCCGACGCAAGATGTCCGTCACATATCACGGGCGCCGTGATATATCACAGCAGTCAGCCCGCAAGTGTGACGGCCGCCGTGGCGTGGTCCGTGTCGACAACTGACGCAACGTGGTTCCGTGCGGCCGAATGATGAGTGGGCGCACCTGTTTCGATCGTCCTGGCACGGCGATTGCGAATGACCGCGGCGTGTGACCGGCAGCGCGACGTCATGTTCGACGCGTCTGCTGCGTCTGTGTTTGAAACCGCGTGAAATGCTGCGCTCGCACTGCGCGCTTTCGACTATCCCAGGGGATCGACCATGATCCAGACAATCTCCCTCGTCAACGGCCGCGGCAAGAATGGCCGCACCGAGTCGTTCGGTCGGGTTGACATGCAGATGGGGCAAGTGATCAGCATTGTAGGTCCGACCGGTTCGGGCAAGACGACGTTGATCAACGACATCGAGTTGTTTGCAGACGGGGACACTCCAAGTGGCCGGCGTGTTCTGATCAACGGCGCGCCGCCGCCCGCTGACTTCCGCTACAATCCTGCACGCAATCCGATCGCGCTCATCACTCAGCACACGACCTTCCTGTCTGACCTGCCCGTGCGTGAATTCCTGTTGACGCACAGCCGGGTACGTACCGGTGGCGGCGAGGCGCCGCAGCTGGTGGCCGAGGCGATTGCGTTTGCGAACCAGTTGACGGGGGAGCCCATCGAGCTGGACAACCGCATGACGGAGCTGTCAGGCGGGCAGACGCGGGCCCTGTTGATCGCCGATGCCACGGTGATCTGCTGCACGCCGGTCGTCCTGCTGGATGAAGTGGAGAATGCCGGCATCCATCGCACGCGGGCGGTCGAGTTGCTCCGCCAGCATCGCAAGATCTTTATCTTCGTCACGCACGATCCGCGTATCGCGCTGCTGTCTGATTTCCGGCTGGTCATGCAGGGTGGCTGCGTCACGCAGGTGCTACACACGAGTCACGAGGAGCGGGAGGTGTCCATTCACGTCCGGCGGCTGGATGACACCCTGTCGACGCTTCGAGAACTGCTGCGTCAGGGACAACGTCTGACGTCGGCGGCGCTGGAGGCAGCTGTATGAGGCTCATCATCTGTGCGGGCCCGGCAACGACTGGCAAAACCTCTGTGCTGCGCCACATGATCCGCAAGCTTCTGCAGGCCGGTCGGCAGGTAGCGTTCCTGAAGCTGGACGTCCAGTTCGCCGACGAGGACGAAATCCTGGCAGCGGAATTCAGCATCCCGACGCGCAAGGTCTATTCGGGGGAGCTATGCCCGGACCACTGTCACGTCATGGTGCTGAGCGATGCGCTCCACTGGGCGGCGCAGCAGGGGGCCGAGATGCTGCTGGTCGAGACAGCGGGATTGTGTCTGCGCTGCGCTCCCTATGTGGCGGGCAGTCTGGGCATGATCGTGCTGGAGGCGACAAGCGGCATGAATCTGCCGCTCAAGGTCGGCCCCATGCTCTCCCTGGCTGACACCGCGGTCGTCACCAAGATCGATCGGATCTCGCAGGCCGAACGGGAGGTGTTTCGAGCCCGCATCCAGGACGTGGCCCCGCACGTGCTGGTGCGTGAGGTGAACGCGTTGCACGGGATCGGCATCGATCCGCTGGTGGTCCAGGCGCTGGACACGCCGGAAGTCACCGGGACCATGTACCTGCGGGGCAATCCTCCGGTGGGCACCTGCACGATCTGTGTGGGGAAAAAGGAGATTGGCTGGCAAGCGCACTTCGGCGTCGTACGAGCGCTCGAGAGCCAGGTCTTCTATCGCGGTGAGTAGCCGGGGCGGAGTCTGTCCCACCACACTTCCACACCTCTTCTTGTGCCAGGGAGCAAACCCACGATGTCTCAACTGACCGATCTCCGGCTGCCGGGGCTCGATTGCGGCCTGTGCGGCTGCCGGACGTGCGACGAATTTCGCACTCGACTCGCCACGAATCCCGACCTGCTCCGCCGCTGCATCCACCTCTCGCCCGATCGCCAGTCGGACGGAGCGGCCGCCGGCGGGGCCTGTACAACGCCCTCACGGGGCAGCGTCTGTGCCGCCTGTGCCGTCTCCGGGCCCGCACCATGTGACGTGCCGCCCGCTTCCCAGCAGCCGGCGTGGCGCGATCATCTTGGTCGCGAGTTCGACTTCTTTCTGGAACATTTCCCG
>DAISIS010000671.1:0-2717 GCA_036821925.1 Pirellulaceae bacterium | reverse complement strand
TCCCGTTGGTGAGTTCCCAGAAGAAGTCCGACGAACTCAAGAAGGTGCTCGACGGGGAAGGACTCGTGCCGGAGTTCGTGGCCCCGCGCCTGTGGGAGGATCCGCGCGGCATCGACGGTGGATTCACCGCCAATTGCCCCGACGTGCGCAAGTGGGCCATCAACCGCACCAAGCGCGCCGTGGACATCGCCTCCTATCTGGGCACCAACCTGATGGTGCTGTGGCTGGCCCGCGAAGGCACGTACATCCGCGAGTCGAAGAACGCGATCCAGGCCTACCAGTACCAGATCGACGCGATCAATCAGCTGCTGGAGCACAACCCGGAGATCCATCTGGCGATCGAACCCAAGCCCAATGAGCCGACCGATCAGGCGTATGTGCCGACGATCGGCCACGCGCTGGCCGTCTCCTACCGGACCGTGGACCCCAAACGCGTGGGGGGGCTCATCGAAACGGCTCACGCCCGCCTGGCCGGCCTCGACGCATCGGATGAAATGGCGTTCGCGCTGTCCATGGACAAGCTGTGGAGCGTGCACCTGAACGACCAGAACGGCCTGAAGTACGACCAGGACAAGACCTTCGGCGCGGTCGATCTGCGCAGCGCCTACAATCAGGTGCGTGTGCTGGAACTGGGTGGCTATCCCCAGACCGGCCGCTTCGTCGGCCTGGATGTGAAGGCCATGCGTACCCAGAAGGCGGACGTGGCCGAACGGCACCTGGCCAATAGCAAGACCATCTTCTTGCGGCTGGTGGAGAAGGTTCGCAGCTTCCCGAAAGATGTGGAACGTCAGTGCATTGAAGCGCGCGACTACGAGGCGCTGGAAATCGCAGTGATTGAACATCTGATGGGCAAGTGATCTGCGGTACAGGGAGCAGCGGGTTGGCGGGGTGCAGACCCCGCCGACCGGAAGACACGAGGGGGTGCGCGGGCTGGGGCCGCGCCCCCCGACCCAGTGGTCTGGCGTCCAGTGGTCTGGCGTGGCACACGGAAGGTTGTGAGATCCTGCAGTGGTGAGTCGGCAACAGCTCCAGAAACTGGCGCGCCAGCATGGCACGCCGTTATTCGTCGTGGATCACAAGGTGCTGCGCGAGAATTTCCAGGAGTTCCGCAAGAAACTGCCGCGCGTGCAAGCCTACTATGCCGTGAAGGCGAACTCCGATCCGGCGATCGTCCAGACTTTCTACGATGCGGGAGCGAGCTTCGACGTCGCCTCGATCGCGGAGTTCCGGCTGGTGTACGAGAACATCAAGTCGCTGCCGGACAAAGCGCGTCAGGACTTCATCTGGAACCAGATCATCTACGCGCATCCGATCAAAGACAACCAGACGCTCAAAGAACTCGACCCGTACAAGCCGCTGGTCGTCTTCGACAATCAGGCGGAGATCGACAAGATCAGGCGGTACGCGCCGCAGGCTGGGCTGGTGCTCCGCATCAAGGTGCCCAACACGGGGGCCGTGGTCGAGTTGTCGTCGAAGTTCGGCGCATCGCCGAGCGAGGCGGTCAGTCTGATCGAAGCGGCATTTCACGCTGGCCTGGTGGTGGAGGGACTAAGCTTCCACGTGGGGAGCCAGTGCACCAACTTCCAGAACTATGTCCAGGCCCTGAATCTGATGGCCGAGATCTTCCACGAAGCGTGGGATCGCGGCTATCCCCAGGTGAAGATTCTCGACATCGGCGGCGGGTTCCCGGTCCCCTACGACAACCAGGTCCAGCCGTTCGACCAGCTGGCGGAACTGCTCAACACCGAACTCGATCGCCTGTTTCCCCGCGAGATGGAGATCCTGGCCGAACCGGGCCGCTTCCTGGTGGCCACCGCCGGCACGCTGGTCGCCACCGTCATTGGCAAGGCGATCCGCGACGGCAAGCAGTGCTACTACATCGACGACGGCGTCTATCACACGTTCTCGGGGATCATCTTCGATCACATTCCGTACGAGATCAAAGCGTTCACGGAGGGGCCGACCCAGATCGCCGCGGTCTTTGGACCCACCTGCGACGCGCTGGACACCGTCTCACTCGCCGCGGCGCTGCCGGACCTGGAACTGGGCGATCTGGTCTACAGCGAGAACATCGGCGCTTACAGCCACGCGTCGTCCACGTACTTCAACGGATTCCCGCCGGCCAGGGTCGTGCATGTGAACCAGTCGTAGACGATACGGCGCAAGACCGGTGAGGACTGCTTGTCAGAACAGCTCTTTCGGCGGCAGGATGCCGAGTCGCCGCCGCAGCGGGAGCGGCTGCCCGTCAACGTCGGTCAGCGGCATGGGGGCGTCCCGCCGCTGTGTCAACAGTGAGACGGCGACCATCGCGAGGAGCGACGCGACCACGGCCGGCGTCGATGCGATGAACACCGCGTCCCAGATGGCGGTCTGCACATCCAGCTCCCCGTCGACCGTATTCTGGATCCGCGTGGTGGACAGCAGGCTGAAGACGCCGACCAGCCAGGTCACGAAGCCGGCGAGGAACGCGGCAATCGCGCCGCAGCGATTGGCCCGCCTCCAGTACATGCCGCAGGCAAACGGCACGAACAGCCCCACCAGCAGCAGCGACCAGGAGATCGTGGCCAGCCGGTAGATATTGGAGATGCTGATCGCAATGCCGACACTCAGCGCCCCAATCACTACCACACAGATCCTGGTCCAACGCAGCTTCTCGACGTCGCTCGCTCCCGGACGGAAACAGGGCACGATGTTCTCGGTCACCACCGACGCGCCGG
>DAISIS010000670.1:0-2724 GCA_036821925.1 Pirellulaceae bacterium | reverse complement strand
GGGCCTTTGATCGGAGGCCGGCAGAATGAATGGAGGCCGCAGGATGCATGGGGCAGTGGACCGCTCGGCAGCCACCAGCCCAGGCTTGCAGGTACGCCGAGGCGCTCACACCACGCCGACGCCGCGGATGCTGCGCCGACTGCTATGCTGCCTGACGCTGATCTGCTGCACGTGGGGACACAGCGTGTCGGCGAGCGACGCGTACCGGGCGGCCGACATCGCCACGCTGCGTCACGGGTTCGCCGCGCCGCCGCGCGAGGCTGGACCCTGGGTGTTCTGGATCTTCTTCGAGAACGTCATGTCCAGGGAGGAGATCACGCGGGAGCTGGAGGAGATGGCGGCCGCGGGCATCGCAGGCGCCGAGCTGCGGTTCCTGTCGCTGCACGGCTTCGCCGGGACGCCTGGCCCCTGGTTCGACTCGGAAGGCTGGACACGCCTGGGCCAGAAGCGGCTGGAGTTCCTCGGCCCCGAGTTTGTCGATGCGCTGACGCACGCCTGTGCCGAGGCCGAGCGGCTAGGGCTGCGGCTGGCGATCAACACGGGCATGGGATGGCCGCCGGGCGGACCCTGGATCACGCCGCAATACCGCTCGAAGCACCTTACCTGGCAGGCGCGCGAACTGTCCGGTCCGACGATCTTCGAGGAGCAGGGGCTCCCGCCCGACTCGATGGTCCTGGCGTGGAAGCTCCAACAGGTGGGGGAGGAGCAGACAGTAGCGGCCGGATCGTTTCACGCGCTGACCGACACCATCCAATGGCAGAGCCAAACCGGGTCGGTGCGATGGGAGGTTCCCGACGGGCGGTGGCTGATCGGCACCTTTCGTGTGACGCTCGGTGGGCTGTGCGACAAGGGGATTGGTCCCGAGGCCGACCCCGGCTCCCGCGACGCCGTGCTCTTCCACCTCGACCAGGTCTTCAGCCGGCTGGACCCGAAACTGAGCCGGTACTATGGCCGGACGCTCATCGAGGTCACCACGGACAGTTGGGAGTACGAGCGCGGCGGGAACCGCTACTGGAGTCCGGCCATTCTCGACGCATTCGCCAGCGTGGCAGGCTACGACTTGCGGGAGAAGATGTACGCGCTGCTCGGATACGGGCCGGAACAACAGCAGGTAGTGGCCGACCTGGAGCAGGCTGAGCGGGCCGTGACTCGGGAGAATTTCTTTGTGGAGTTCACGCGCTATCTCCACGCCCGTGGGCTGCGCCATCGGCCGCAGGTCCGCGGACGCGGCCTGGGGCGGGATTTCTTCGAGGCCTGGGCCGAGTCGGACGTGCCCGAGATTGAAGAAGAGGTCTTTCTGCCGGAGGCGGTCTGGACGGCTCATACGCTGGGCCAGCCGATTATCAGCGCCGAGGCGTTCACCTTCCTCAGCGGCCACGGCCGGAACCTGGAACGGGACGGCCAGCAGCGGGTGCATGCGGGGCCGCTGGCTGATCCGCAGCGCCAATGGGAGACGCATCCGGCGCTGCTTCGCTGGCAGGCGGGCGCGCATTTCGCGCGGGGCGTCAACCGGATTCAGATGCACAGCTTCAGCTACTCGCCCCTCGGCACGCCCCCGCCCGGTTGGCGGATCTATGCCGAAGTCCACCTGAATCGTCACGTGCCCTGGTGGCCGTACATGCAGCCGCTAAGCAGCTGGCTGGCGCGGATGCAGTGGGTCCTGCAATCCGGCACACCGGTGGCCGATGCGCTGGTCTACCCCGTCCGCTCCAATCCGCCCGACGGTCCCTACAATCTGGCGACCGATCAGCCGGCTGCGGCTCTCAACGCGATCGATGCGGCCAGTTGGTACACACTGAGCCGGTTGCAGAAGCAGGGGGGGGAGACGCCGTACGACGGTCTGCGGCTGGTCCTGATCGACGACGTGCGGACACACGCCGAGGCCCGGCGGATTCTGGAACTGGTCGAGGACGGCGCTGTCCTGGTCTGCTGCCATACTCTGCCCGACGCCTGGTCGGCGTTGTGCAGCGGAGGCGCGTCTGACCCGCTGCGGGCTGCCTTCCGCGCCGCGTTTGAGCGCGGGACGCTGGTCGATGCCCGGGGGCAAGACTGGCAGGAGACGCTGGCCGATGCCCAGTCGGTCCGTTGGATTCCCGCTTCAGCGGACCTCAGTTTCCAGCACCGTCGCGTGCGGGACGGCGAGATCTACCTGCTGACGAACTGGGGGGCGGCGTTCCGGGGCGAAGTCTCGTTCCCGCAGGCGGAACTCACGCCCGAAATCTGGCACGCCGACACCGGCGCATGCCTGCCGGCGGGCCAGCATCGCGTCGCGCAGGGACGTACGGCGGTCTCCCTGACGCTCGGCCCGCACGAATCGACTTTCGTCGTCTTCACGCCGGCTCCAAGGCCCTTGCACGTTGTGCGGTGCGAGGGCGGTTGCGCTGCGTATGATCCGGACGGCCAGCTACGCGTCCGGCTCGACGCCTCCGGGCCTTGCCGCGTGGAACTCTCCGACGGCCAGGTCCGCGCGCTGCACGTGACATTGCCTCCGCCGCTTGCCTTGGACGGCCCCTGGACGCTCGCCGCCGATCCGGGGCAAGGTGTCGGTCTCACTGCGCCGGTGACGGTCGAACTGGACAACCTCGTTTCCTGGCGGGAGATCCCTGAGTTGCGGCGGTACGCCGGTATTGTCTGCTACGAGACGTCGTTCGAGCTGCCCCCGGAGTTTCGCCGCGCAGATGTCGGTCTGCTGCTGGAACTGGGGGAGGTCTACGAGCTGGCCGA
>DAISIS010000669.1:0-2729 GCA_036821925.1 Pirellulaceae bacterium | reverse complement strand
GCTCTACCGGCAGCAGGGGTATGTGCGGGAGCGGCGGCAGGCGGTGGTGCCGCCGCTGGTCATCGGCGGCATCGCGCTGGCCATCGTGGCCGGCTTGGCGATGGCCATCGCGTCGCGCGTCACCCGGCCGCTGGGACTGTTGCGGGAACAGGTCGCCCAGATCGCGCAGGGCGATTTCCAGCCCATGACGCTGCCCGCGCGGGACGACGAGGTCCAGCAACTGGCGGTGGCCGTCAACCAGATGGCGGTCACGCTGGCGCAGTACGAAGACCGGATCCGGCACACGGAACAGGTCCGCACGCTCGCACAACTCGGCGGTGGCCTGGCGCACCAGTTGCGCAACGCCGTGACCGGTGCGCGTATGGCGCTGGACCTGCATCGCGCCGACTGCCCGCAGGGGCAGGACGACGAGAGTCTGGCCGTGGCCACGCGGCAGATGATTCTGATGGAGCAGTATCTGCAGCGGTTCCTGACGCTCGGCGCCACCCGGCAGACGTCCCGGCAGGAGCTGGACTGCGCTCAGCTCGTGGCCCACCTCCTGCCCCTGATCCAACCCGCTGCGCGGCATGCCGCGGTGCAACTCGACGCGCGGCTCACGACTGATCCGGTCCCGGTCCGGGGGGACCGCGATGCGTTGGAACACCTGGTGCTCAACATCCTGCTGAATGCGATCGAGGCCGCCGGCGCGATCCAACCGGGGGTGGAGCCGCACCCGGCAGAGGTCCGCGTCACGGTTTCCACGCCGCGTCCGGCGCACGTAACGCTGACGGTCAGCGACACGGGCCCCGGCCCGCCGCCGGAGATCGCCTCCCGACTGTTCACGCCGTTTGTCACCGGCAAGCCGGACGGCGCCGGGCTGGGACTGGCCGTCGCGAAAGAAGTCGCCGAGAACCATGGTGGCCGGATAACCTGGCACCGGGACGACCACCGCACCGTCTTCGTGGTGGAACTCCCGCTAGTGAGCAAAGGGAACGAGCGTGGCGAAACTGCTGGTCGTTGACGACGAACAGGCCATCTGCTGGGGCATCTGCCGGCTGGGCGAGAAGATGGGGCATACCGTGCTGACCGCATCGTCGGCCGAGCAGGGGCTGGAGTGCGTGCGGACGACACCGGTGGAGGTGATCATCCTGGATGTCCGCTTGCCGGGCATCGACGGTCTGTCGGCAATGGAGCAGTTCCGGAAACTCAGCGGCCCTGTCCCCATCATCGTCATCACCGCGTACGGCGATCTGCACACGGCGGTCCAGGCCGTCCGGAACGGAGCGTTTGAGTACCTCGTCAAGCCGTTCGATGTGGAACGGGTGCGGCAGGTGTTGACGCGTGCGATCGAAGGCCCGTCCTGTGCGGCGGCGTCCGACGCCTCGATCACCGCAGTGGAAGGATTTGTCGGGCACACGCCGGTCATGCAGCAGGCGTTCAACCAGATCGCTTTGGCGGCGGCGTCCGGCGCCTCGGTACTGTTGCAGGGGGAGAGCGGCACGGGCAAGGAACTGGCGGCCCGCGCGATCCACAAGTACAGCGCGCGGAGCCACATGCCCTTTGTGGTCGTGAACGTCGCCGCGCTGAGTTCCACGCTGGCGGAAAGCGAGCTGTTCGGGCACGTGAAAGGGGCCTTCACCGGCGCGGATCAGTCGCGTGAAGGGCTGCTGGTGCGGGCCCACCAGGGCACGTTGTTCCTCGACGAGATCGCCGACATTCCGCTGCCCACCCAGGTCAAGCTGCTGCGGGCGCTCGAACATGGCGAGGTCACACCGGTGGGGGCGGACAGTCCTGTCCAGAGTGATTTCCGCGTGATCTCGGCCTCCCACCAGGACCTGCTGGCGCGGGTCCAGCAGGGCACCTTTCGCCATGACCTGTACTTCCGCATCTCCGCGTTTCGCATCACCCTCCCGCCGCTTCGCGAGCGGCGGGAGGATATTGTGCCGCTGAGCGAGTACTTCCTGGAGGCGCTCTGCCGCGGGCAGACGCAGCGCTGCCGTCTTTCGGCGGCCGCCTGCCGCGCGCTGGAAACGCGCGACTGGTACGGCAACGTGCGCGAGCTGCGCAACGCGATCGAGCATGCCGTGATCGTCGCACGGGGCGGCACGATCATGCCGGAACACCTGCCGACCGTCACCGCGTCACCCGCGGCCGCAGCGGCTTCCGATCCGGACGACACCGCGCCGCAGATTCACGCGCTGCTGCGGCAGTGGACCGCCAGCCGCCTGGCCGCGCCCCACCAGGCGGGAGATCTGTACGACCGGCTGCTGGCACTGGTCGAGCCCCCGGTCATGCAACTGCTGCTCGAACGCCACGCCGGCCAGTGCGCGGCGGCCGCCCGCATCCTCGGCCTGCATCGCACCACCTTGCGCAAGAAGATCGATCAGTACCAGTTGGACGAACGCAGTCCCGACGAACCTCCATGATCCTCCCGCCCCGCATTCTCCGCGCTCCGCGCTCCGCACCCTGCCTCCGTGCTGTCGGCGGGTGGGAAGTCTGCTACGATATTTCCGGCCGATGCTGTGTTGCACCCTAGAGAGTCAGGTTGTCATGCTGTCGATCACTGCCAAGACCAGCGTATGTGGCATACTGGGCCACCCGGTTGGCCACTCGCTGTCGCCGGAGATCCACAATGCCGCCTTTGAGGCGCTGGGGCTGCCGTATGTGTACGTCGCGCACGACGTGCCACCGGGGAGTGTCGGCCGCGCGTTGGACGGCATTCGCGTGCTGGGTTATCGCGGGCTGTCCAT
>DAISIS010000668.1:0-2744 GCA_036821925.1 Pirellulaceae bacterium | reverse complement strand
GAGCACCTGCGACTCCGCGCCCGCTGCGCGTGCCGGCGGCCATGCCGCGACCAGTGCCGCCAGGCCGCACGCCCACGCCAGACTCCACCCGATTGCCACTGCCGCCCGTTCCGCCGACCCTGCCATCGGGATCCCCCTTTCGCTGTACGTGAGTCCGCCAGCCGCGCAAGCATGGTTGCGGCACTCGCTGCTGCTGCAACTTCGTTTGTCAACCTCAGAATCAGTGTGAGTCGGCGGCCGGTGGAGCGGGCCACACATCAGCTTCATCCAGCGGGTCACCGTCGGGACGCGAGGTGCCGTAGCGTCTGGCGAGTTCGAAGCCGGCGAGTGTGCTGATCGGCACGTCGCATTCCGCCGCGTTCAGGGCGCGGCGCCAATACGTTTCCGCCGCGGCCGACTGGCCGAGAGCGTCGAGCTCGTTGCCCAAATAATAGGCCAGTGCGCAGCGCGTCGGCGGGTCTGTGGTCCACAGCAGCGCGTCGATCTGAGCGAGCCGCTGCGGGGAGGCGTCCCCCGTCTGCAGCAGTTGCAGGATCGCCAGGCTGGCCGCGGTGGCCGGTCGTTGGTCTGCTTTCTCGTCGGGCGCCCGCGCGGCCGCCTGCCGCTGCATGGCATGGAGCACTTCGCTGCGCAGGTTCTCGTCCTTCAGGGCGCGCGCCAGCTGGGCGACCATGAACGTGCTGGAGAACGCCGGCTCCATCGCCAGCCCCCGGCGGTACAGGTCGAGCGCGCCGCGGAGATCGCGATCGCAGAGGCAGAAAAGCGCCTCGTCGAGCACGCGTTCGAGCGTCGAACGGTTGTTGGTTCTGAGGTACTTCTGGGTCAGGTCGCGGGCCGCTTCGACATCGCCACGCCCCGTGCGCAAACACCAGAAGAACCAATAGTGGGCCACCCGGGTCGGGTCGTGTTCCGCCACCAGGCGGATCCAGCGCTCCGATGCGGGCCAGTCGGCCAGCCCTTCGTGGATCTTGCTGACGAGCAATAGCTCCCGTGTCGTCCCGAAGTCGGCCAGCGCGTCGGCGTGGGCGCGCGCCTTTTCCCATTGGCCGCGTTCAATGTACCCCTGCGCCAACGCAGTCTCCACGTAGCTCCGCTCGGCGTCCAGCTCACTGTTTTCCAGGAAGCCGAGTAGCGTCTGTTCCCATTGGTCTGTGCGCTGCTGCCGCCGGTGCAGTTCGGCCAGCGCGACGGCGGTGCGGGCCGTGGCGCTCGTCGCCAGCGCGCGTTCGTAACAGCGTTGGGCGCTCGCATCCTCGCCCCGCTTGGCGTACTGGCCGGCCAGCGCGTGCCAGGCCCGCGGGTCCTGCTTGAGTCGCGCTTCCCAGGCCTGGAGCTGCTCCGCGCTGGGGTCCTGGGTCCACAGGACCTCCAGATAGTCCGCGTCAGTTGCCTGGGGCGCGATCGCACGCAGTTCGTTGATCAGCGACTCCGCCAGCGCAGCGTCCGGAGGCTGTGCGACGTCGGCCAGCAGATTGACGAATTCCAGCATCCCCTGGATCGTCGGCGCACGCACGGTCGACAGATACGCCGCGTGGCCCAGTCCGTGACCGTTGGTCCTCCGAATATCCCAGAGCACCTGCATCATGACGTACATATTCATGCGCGGATCCACCAGGTTGAGCGAATTCCACGCATCGGTCAGCAGGCGGGGCGTCTCACACAGATGGTGGCGGAACCCTGCCACAAACGTCGCATAACGGTGGTTCTGGATCAGCGGCACGAGCCGCTCGACGTCGCGAGCCAGGGAATCCTCCCGGCCGTACCACGCTTCGAGGACGTGGTGCAGCACCTGCAGGAACTGCTCTTCCTCCAGCAGGTAGGCGAGCATGGACCAGGACGGATCTGCCGCCGCCTCAGCTTCGGATTCCGCACGCAGCTGGCGCGCCAGTTGCGCGGGCAGCGGCGAAAACGGTTCTGTGGACTCGCCGGCAGCCGGTGGGTCGGGCGACGGCGCGCTCTGCGCGCCGCCGCTGGCCACCAGCCGCTGTACCGAAGCGGGAAGGCTGTCGAGCGCTGCCAGACTCTCCGGAACGCACCGCGCGAAGATGGGCGGAGCCCACGTCACGCTGAGCTGGTTCAGCGCGGTGCGGCTATGGCGGCACCATAGATCGCTGTAGACGCCGTAAGCCGTGGGGCAGAGATCCTTGATCTCCTGTGCATCGGCCAGCATCCAGTTCTGCTGCTGCGAGAAGCAGACCAGCTGGAATCGCAGCATCGCCGCCCAAGCGGCGCTGGCCGGATCGTCGCGCCCCACCTGCTCGAGCGCCACACGATCGCACTGGCAGTACGCTTTGATCAGCTTCGACCAGGAGGGCGGGACGGGGGTGGCGGCGGACTCGCTCGCCTGTGACTGCCGCTGCTCCAGCTCCGCGACGTCGGCCAGCGCGCAGCCGAAAGCGCCCCCCCAGGCCCACGCATAGGCGCGGTGCCAGAGCGCCACATCGCTGGACTGGCTGGAGGCAGCCAGACGCTGGGCATAGAGCCACGCTCGGGCAGTGAACGCTTCGGGGGCCGCGTTCCAGTAGTGCCGCGTCAGGAGCGCCAGGTTGGCATAGCCGCGCACCAACACACACAACCACTCGGGTGTTTCGCCGTGGGCGGCCATCGCCGCATGTGCCGCACGCACCGCCCCGAACTGCGCCACGCAATCGACTCGGCCCAGCAACGCCTCGATCTCCGGACCGGGGGAGGGGCCATCCTGCGGCGGCCGCTTCGCTCCCTGCAGACCGACCGCTCGCAGCCCC
>DAISIS010000667.1:0-2751 GCA_036821925.1 Pirellulaceae bacterium | reverse complement strand
AATCACACGACACCGGTTATGCCGTGCGCCCGGTGCAGGCGGAGGATCCAGCCGCGTCGCGCGATCAGGTCGTGGAGGTGCATCTGGATCGTCCGGCGGCGAGCGAGGTGGAGGTCCAGTTGTGGGCCGAAGTTCCCACGACCCCGGCCGAACCGGGCGGTCCGCTGACGGTCTCGCAACTGATCGACCAGTCTGCCGAATTCGAGCCGGCGCGATTCGAATTTCTGGGCGCAGTGCGGCATCACGGTCACATCGATCTGGTCGTTCGTGGCGACTGGGCGTTTGAGGACCGTGACGATCCGGATTTTCCCCGCGTCGGCACAGGCGCTGGGCCTGCCGGGCCGGACGCTGTCGTGGCGCGCTACCGGTATCACAACCAGCAGCGGTCGCTCAAGGTCTCGATTCGCCAGAAGGCCACACGTATCAGTGTGGAGCCGACCTACACGGTGTATGTGGACGCACAGCAGGCCCGGCTGCATGCGGAGCTGGTGTGCAGCACGAGCGGTTCGCGGGCCGGTCCGCTGGCCATTCGCCTCCCATTCTGGACGGTGGAGATAGTGCGGTTCGCCAACGTGGACAATCCGCTCCCCCTGGACCTGAACGACACCAATCCGCTCGTCGTGCCACTCCCGATGGAAGTGCAGGCGCTCAAGCAGTTCACCTTGCGGATCGAGGCGCGGCAGGATCTGACGGCCAGTGTCGTCTCGGGCACGGGCCCGTTGCGTCTGGTGTTGCCGATGTTGGAGGCGACCAACCCGTCGCGTGCCAACGTGATTGTCAGTCCGGCCACGGTCCTGATGATCCCGGCCGACAACATCCTGCTGACCCCTCGCCCGCAACAGATGAAGGCGTTGTCGCCGCTGGTCCTGCCCGGCGCCGTGGCGGGGGCGGACACGGACGCAGCGTCTGGCCCGGCCGGGTTTGACGCCGGGGGTCGGGCGGGCAACGGGCCTGTGCCCCGCTTCGCCTACCGGGATCGCGGGCCGTCAGACCAGGCGGTGTTTGTCGGTGACGTCCGGATTCAACCGCAGGCGATTTCTGTGCGGATAGCCAGCACGGCGACGCTGACCCGCACGTCGTGGAGCGTGGAGCAGCGGCTGTCATACAACATCCTGCACGAGCCGGCGGAGACGCTCACGCTGATCCTGCCCGAGTCCCTGGCGGGCGATGCGCAGCTGGCCCCGCGTCTGCTGCTCGACGATCAGCCGCTGATTCCCACGATGGAACAGGGAACCGGCAATGAGCGGCCGCGGCTGCAGGTGCGGCTGCCCGCGCCGACACTCGGGCCAGTGGAGCTGAAGGTCGTGCATCCGCGGCAGCCGATGCCGCATCTGGCGGCCGATGCGCAGGCCCGTCTGTCGCTGCCTCTGCTGTCGCCCGCAACGCGGGCGGACAGCAACACCACGATCGTCGACAACACGTTGACCGTGGTGGGGGAGGACCCGTTGCGCGTGGAAAGCAGCGGCAGTGCATGGATGCTTGACGAGAGCAAGTCCAACGGCGACAAGCTGGTCCTGGTCACGACGTCTGAACACGTGCCGCCCCTGCTGCAGCTGTCGCTGCGCGGCACCAGCCCGGCGGGAACCACCGTGCTGCACCAGGTCTGGGTGCAGTCGTGGTTCACGCATCAGCAGCGCCGCGATCGGGCCGTGTTCCGTGTCCGCACGCGGGAATCGTTGGTGCGTGTGAATCTGCCCCAGCCGGCCGATGCGGAGGTGCGCCTGGTGGGCCTGGCCGTGGACGGCCACGAGTTGACGGTGGAAGGGCTGGGGCCGCAGGGCGAGTTGGCGGTGCCGGTCGGGCCGGAGGCCAAGACGGCGGTGCACGAGCATGTGATTGAGGTGTGGTACGTGCTGCAGTCGCCGGCGACGGCGGGGGGCCGGCTGAAGATCGAAGCGGCGACGATCAACGCCGTGGATCGCGTGGACCGGATGTACTGGCAGGTGATCCTGCCCGGCAGCGAGGTGGTGGTCAGTCGCGATCCACGCATCACGCCGGAGTTGCAGTGGCGGTGGGACGGGTTCGGCTGGCGGCGGCACGCCGTGCGCGGCCAGGCTGAACTCGAGCAATGGATCAATGCGTCGGCGCAAGACCCGGTGCCGGCGAGTACGAACCGGTATCTGTACACCGCGCTGGGCGCGGTGCGCCAGCTGGAGCTGACGACGATGGGACGCTCGTGGCTGCTGTCGGCCTGCTCCGGCCTCGCGCTGCTGTGCGGCCTGCTGCTGCTCTATGTGCCGTTGCTGCGCCATCCGGGCGTGTTGCTGGTGGCCGGGGTGCTGACCTTGACCGCCGGCATGATGTTGCCGGACTGGGCGATCCTGTTCGCACAGGCGTCGCTGCTCGGCGTGTTTCTGACGGGCATTGCCTGGGTCTGCCGCCAGTTGCTCATTCGTTCGGCTGTCGCCGCCCCGGCGGTCCTGGGGCGGTCCCCGTTCTCTGACTCGAAGATCAAGGTATCTGACAAGGGGCTGCCGCGTGCGGAAGGGAGTTCCAAGAATGCGGCCACGGCCTCGCCGATGTCCGTGCAGATACCGACTGCGGGATCCAAGTCATGACCGGTCGGCGCGCACTGCTGCTCGGACTGTTGCTGCTGGCCGCCGCGCCCAGCACGCGGGGGGCAGCGCAAAGCGGCGATGCGTCGGTGCCGGAGCCGCCGTTGCGGTACCGCCGCGTGCTGGTCCCGCAGGGGGACCTGGCGGAGACAGCGCGTGGCTACCGGCCGCTCCAACGGGAAGCGTTCGAGGCGCT
>DAISIS010000666.1:0-2761 GCA_036821925.1 Pirellulaceae bacterium | reverse complement strand
CGGCGCGTCGGCCGACTATGGGGACTTGGTCAGCCTGTATTTGTGGGCGCGGCCCAATTTGGCGCCGGCGGAGCGTGAGACGGTGCTCGCAGGACTCGTGCCCGGGGCCGACCGGGTAAGTGGCTGGACGTACGACGAGCTTCAGACGGTGCACGCGCGCATGAACGAAGCGGCGTTGCCGACGGATATGCTCCACCAACTCGTGTTGGCCTGGCTCGCAGGGCGCGATCCGCAGACGATCGAGAACATCGACCACTTAGGCTGGCTCTTCGCACAGGTGCAACTGGCCCATCGCCAGGAAACGGGCCCGCAGGAGTTTTCGATTCGCTGGACCGGTCTGCTGCGTGCGCCAGCCGACGGAGCCTACCGGCTGTCGACCTGCCCACTGCGGCTGGATTTCCGCAGCGGCCAGACGTTTCGCGAACAGTCCCTGCAGATGTTCGTCGCCCAAGAGCAGGTCCTGGACTCGACGCGTGCAGGCGGCATGTCCCAGGCGGACCCGGTGACGCTCCAGGCTGGCCAGGACGTGCCGCTGCGGATCGAGCTCTCGTTCGCCTGTTCGAGCGCCGGCGTGATCGACGAGTTGCCGGCCGCGGCGCTCTTGTATTGGGAAGCGCCGGGGCTGGCTCGCCAACTGGTACCGACGTCCGCGCTGCGGACGCCCGATGGCAGCCAGGCGGGCCTGCTGGGCCAGTACACCGTGTCGGTGGACGGGAAACCCGTGACCACGACGCGCGTCGACGCGCAGCTGAATTTCGTCTGGTTCCACCAGTGTTTCCTGGTCTCACCGATCGCCGAGACACGCGCGCGTCTGGCCGACCAGCTGTACGCCGTGGCCACGGAGCCGGGGACCCTGGCACGCTGGGAGCAGGAGCCGGCAACGAACCCGGCGCGGTGGCAGGCTCACTGGGCGGTGCTCGAATCCCTGAGTGTTTCGCGGCACAAAACTTGGGCGCAGATGCTGCTGGCGCACCCGGCGCTGCTGGAAGCGTGTACCCGTCAAGATGCGGCCACGGTTTACAGCCGGTGCCGGTTCGGCGCTCCCGACGAGACGTTGCAGACGCTGGGACTGTGGGCCCAGTTGCACCAGGACGAGATGCCGGCGTTGGCCGTCGACTACTACCTCACGAACCGGCGTGTGTATCGCGAGTTGTCGCGCAAGATGACGTCGCAGGACCCGCCGCGGTTGGAGCAGTTCGAGCGTGACTACCTGGTGTTGCCCGACGGCGGCTGCGCGCTGCCCGTGGCCTACACCTTGGCCTATGGGTACTGGGTGCAGGGAAACCTCCTCACGTGGATCGACCAACTCGACGCGCGTCTGGCCGACGACCAGTTGGCGGGCGATCGGCGGGTGAACTGGCTGCTGGCCCGCGCCCAGGCTGAGGAGATCCGGCACAGCCGGCCACACGAACACTACCTGACGATGGACTGCCCCCTGGCCGGGCGTGCGTGGCTCGAGGAAGCCACCCTGGTGGCTCAAAGCGAGGAGCCCCGCCTGCGCGCTTATCGGGAACTGGCCGCGCGGCTCGCTGCGGAAGAGCGCCTGGACGCAGCGGGCAGTACGCTCGATGCGGCGGCCCAACGCTGCCGTGCTGCCGAGTCAACCGCTGCGCTGGCCCAGTGGCGCACGGAACTTGCGAGCCAATACGCCGTGGTTCAGCAGCGGCAGGCGCAGCAGGAGCTGCTGGCGCAGGAAGCGTACGTGACGCGTTTGCGCACGCGGTATCAGCGTGCGGCCAACAGCGGCGACACGGCAGCCGCGGCACGCTACAAGGATCTGTTGTCAGCAGCCGGGGCCAGCAGCGAGTAACCCGCGGGGAAATAACAACAACGAGCATCACACCGGTCCGAGCACTCGGCACGAAAGGGGGATCCGTCATGCATCGTCAGCCGTCGTGGATCGTGGTGGAGCGTGGTGCGGCGCGCGGCAGCAGGCGGTCGTGGGTCCGTCTACTCGGCGGTACGCTTCTGGTAAGTCTCCTGGTCGCGGCGACGCCGTTCCGGCAGCTGGCCTGGGCCACCGACCCGCCCCCGCCCGCCGTGTCAGACCGGATGACGGCCCTGGCGTCGACCGGCTTCACTCGCGCAGCGGTGGCGCCCCCCGTTGCCCAAGCGACCCCAGACGGATTCATCACAGCGCCTGACCAGAACTGGGGGAATCCGATACTCGCATCTGCCCCCAAGGCGTGCAATCCCATGGGCGCCATGTTCCCAAAACTCCTCACGTTCACCCCGCCGCCGGGCGGTCCGATGGGCGCCATGGCCCCCCAGAGGACGAAGCCCTACACGACCGCGGATCCCCTGGTCTTGCGTGATGGCGCGGTCGTCGAACAGGTGGTGGATTTGCACGTACCGGGCCCGATCTCCGACTGGGGCCAAGTGCGGAGCTACAACAGCCGCGTGCAGGGCTCGGGCACGCTCGACGGCAAGTGGCTCAACGTGAATGCCGACTATCGGCTCAGACGGGTCGGCATGTTCGTTCTGGACTTGATTGTAGACGCGACGTCCAAGCGGAGCTTTGTGGATTCGACACCCGCCGGCGACGCGCTGCTGAAGTTCTCGGTGGAGCCGTTCAACGCGGCGGACGTGGTGACCAATTGGACGACCGGGGCGGTCGACATTTTTCACAGTGTCATTAACAATTCCCCGCACCCGGGAAAACTCAAGGAAAAGACCACCTTGGCCTGGCGCAAGGCGGGCAAGGAGGGCATGCTCTACAGCTATAACGCGTCCCATCAGGTGACGCAGATCACCACCGGCG
>DAISIS010000665.1:0-2765 GCA_036821925.1 Pirellulaceae bacterium | reverse complement strand
AGCGCTTGGGCTGGCCCAAGATTCTCACAAATCGTCGGGCGAGTCAACGGGAAAGCTGCGCCCTTGCCCATTTTCGACAGTGCCATTCCTCCCTGCGCCTTTTGAGCTGCGCACCGAGGACAGCGGCACGGCAGAACGCCCAGTGATCTACCGGTCGCGGCCCGGCGCGCAGGTGCGGCTGGTGGGGGGCAAGGTAATCACGAACTGGCAGCCGGTCACGGATCCAGCCGTTCTCAAACGCCTGGATCCGTCGGCGCGGGAGCACGTGTTCGAAGCGGACTTGCAGGCGCACGAAGTAGCTGACCTGGGCACGATGGAGCCCGGTCCCAGCTGGGGCGCATCGGACCCTGGCCTGGAGGTGTTCTTTGCGGACGAGCCCATGACGTTGGCGCGGTATCCCAACGCGGGCTACCTGACAATTCCCGCAGTTTTTGGCGAACGACCGCAGGATATCCGGGGCACGCGCGGCTTCCTGGACGGAATCATCGGCTACGAAGGGGACCGGCCGGAACGCTGGGTGGGCGAACAGGACGTCATGCTGGAAGGATACTGGTTCTGGGACTGGGCCGATCAGCGGTTGCGTGTGCAGCAGATCGACATGGCACGGAAACGCATCACGCTCGATCCGCAGCCGCAGCACGCCTACGGATTCCGGCAGGGCATGTACTACTACGCCTACAACCTGCTCCCTGAGCTGGACCAGGCAGGCGAATGGTATCTGGACCGCGCGCGCGGGATCCTGTACTTCTGGCCTCCCGCGCCGCTGTCGACGAGCCAGGTCATCGTCTCCGTGGCGCCGGCGCTGGTGACGCTCAGCAACACCGCGCACGTGACGTTGCGCGGTTTGACCTGCGAAGGCACGCGCGGGACAGCCCTTGTGCTGCGCGATGTAGACCACGTACGGATCGAGTGTTCGACCATCCGCAACACGGGCAGCTGGGGTATCGAACTGAGCGGCAAAGAGAGCGGCGTGATCGGCTGCGACCTGTACAGCCTCGCCAGCGGCGGAGTGGCTTTGTCGGGCGGCGACCGCAAGACATTGACGCCCGCCAGCCTGTACGTGGACAACTGCCACCTGTACCGCTTCGGGCGCTGGAACCCCATCTGCAAACCGGGTGTGAGTGTGGATGGCGTCGGCAACCGCGTCACGCACAACCTGTTCCACGACGCGCCCCATATGGCCATCATGTGGAGCGGCAATGACCACCTGTTCGAGTTCAACGAATTCCACAGCGTGGTGCGCCAGTCGAACGATGCCGGAATCATGTACGCAGGTTACCACCCCGCCATGCGTGGGCACATGATCCGCTACAACTACTTCCACCACGTCTACGGCTTTGCCGGCAAGGGCTGCAACGGCGTGTACCTGGACGACATGTTCTGCTCCGCGACGATTTTCGGCAACATCTTCCGCGAGGTGCCGCGGGCGGCGTTCATCGGTGGCGGACACGACAACGTGGTGGAAAACAACATCTTCGTGGACTGCCGACCCGCATTGCACGTTGACGCGCGCATGATGGGGTGGGCGGCCGCCTCGGTCCCGATCATGAAACAGCGGCTGGAGGAGGTGCCGTACCAGGAGGAGCCCTGGCGCAGCCGCTATCCCCAGCTGTTGACTTACCTGGAGAGAAACTACGCGGAGCCGCGTAACAACCTGGTCGCGCGCAATATCTGCGTCGGCGGCAGTTGGGACGAAATCGAAGATCGCGCCAAGCCGGGGGTCAAGCTGGTAGACAATCTGGTGGGGGAAGACCCGCGGTTCGTGGATGCCGCGCAGGGGGACTTCCGGCTGCAACCCAGCTCCCCGGCGTTGGCTCTGGGCTTCCAGCAGATCCCGGTGGCAGAGATCGGGCTGTACCCCGACCCGCTGCGCGTGACGTGGCCAGTACATACCGACGTGCGGTATCCCGACGGAATGCCGACACCAGACTCGGGACGGTGACTCCGGCCGCGGCGTGGTGCCATTGCTACGATGCCACGCACTCGGGTCTGAACATATGACAGACGACCGATCGACCACCTATACTGGTAGGTAGTTGCACATCGAGACAGGATCGTACTACTACTACCGGGACCGCCCCGGTAGGACGCCAACTGAGCCGCACAGATTGCGTCGTCCAGCATCTCGATCGTAGGGTCCAAACGTCCCTGCGTAGTAGCGGAACCGAAGCACCGGCTTCATCCCCTGCACATAGGCCAGATTGTTCATGATCGAGAGTGCCACACGCGCAGGCGACTCTGTCACATTTGCGCCCAGCAGAATGTGATAATGGTTGCTCAGAATTGCGATTCGCGACAGCCGCCATCTTTTCTTTGCAGCCGCGCCGAGAATCATCGCTCGCGAGTCCGCCAATACCATCTCTCGTAGGTCATGCAAGCCTTTCAAGTTCTCCACGACGACTTGCAGGCTATAGATGAATCGGTCATGGCCGTGTGGCACGGCTTACTTGTTAGCCGTGCCGAAGGCGCGGATCGGTGAGCGCAACAGCTGCGCCCCGTGAGGTCGCACGCTCGGAAACGGAGCTCGCGATCGGCGTTGTTCAGCAGTCAGCACGGCTCACGAAGTATGCCACATGAAACAGACGGGACGCGCGCCACGTCGCACGGCCAACAAGTAGGCCGTGCCACACGCCCACCTATGCGACCGTTCACAAAGAACAGGGAACTAAGCTGCAAGCAGAGCCACCAGGTCAGTGCCAGGCAAATTCCAGCAGCCCCGCAAGGGGCGACCGATAATAGCCCAAGGGCGCGGCGCGGGCCGCGTG
>DAISIS010000664.1:0-2780 GCA_036821925.1 Pirellulaceae bacterium | reverse complement strand
CCAGGCCAGATTGCGTGACTGGTTGATGGCCGACGCCAGCGACAGGAATTCGGCCTCCAGCCACTCGCGACGCCGGTGCAGCAATTGCCTGGCCAGCCGCAACCGAACGCGGCGGCTATGCCGCGCGCAATACACCGCCAGCCCGGCAACCACGATCGCACCGGTCACCACAACTGCCCCGGCTACCACCAACTGACTCCACATCGCGCCGCTCCCCACGTGCTTGCCAGGCTGCGCCGCACCTCTGCCCGATTCTACCCGGCAGTGCGGCCCGCCGGCAACAGCTTCCTCCGGCCCACGCGGGCACAGACGCGAACCGGCGGCCGATCGCAGCGGACAGAGCGTCCCCGTACGCTATGCCAAGTTGATCGGCCCCCATCTATGGACTAGACTGCCAAGATCGTTGGCGGCCAGTCGAATACTGGCTGAATTGCAGCCTGCCAAGGGGGGAAGCGGCACGAACGAACACGGGGCGTTTCACTGAGCCACTGGACAGGGAGTCTTCGCTGGATCATGCCAATCGAGACGATTTGCCAGACATGCGCCCGCAGACTCCGCGTGGCCGATGAGTATGCGGGCAAAAAGGCCCGCTGCCCTCAGTGTGGTACGATCTACGTAGTACCGGGGCAGCCCGAGGTAGTCTCGAGTGGGGTGGAGGAAACCGTCTACAAGGTCCATCCGGAAACGGAGACGTGGCAGGTGCGCACGCCCGACGGTCGGGTGTACGGCCCCGTGCCCAAGTCGGAACTGGACCACTGGGTGCAGGAAGGGCGGATCCCGTCCGAGGCAATGTTGCAGGTCGGGTCCGCGGAAGCATGGCGTCCGGCGTTTGAAGTGTACCCGCAGCTGCATCATGGCGCGACGCTCAGCGCTGTGTCGAACCCGTTTGCGGAGCGGCCGGCCGCCAACCCGTTCCAGGCACCCGTTTCAGCCGGCTCGTCGTCTGCGCGACGGCCGCATCGCGGCATATTGATTCTGGTCTTTGGCATTCTTGGTTGGGTGGTCTGTTTCTTCTTTGCGCCGGTGGCGTGGATCATGGGCAGTGCGGATCTGCGGGACATGCGCCGCGGGCAGATGGACGACAGCGGCATGTCGCTCACTCAGGCCGGCATGATCCTCGGGATGATCGCCACGATTCTGGGGCTCCTGTTTTTCGCCTTGCTCTGCGTCGGCGCGTTGATTTGAGGGAAGCCGACACATCATGGCAGTGTCGCTTCCCATTCTCGGCGCCCACATGTCGATGGCGGGTGGATTCCACCGGGCCATCGAGCGCGGCAGCGACGTGGGGTGTCGGTGCGTCCAGATCTTCGTCAAGAACAACAATCAGTGGCGAGCGGCCGCGCTGGCCGACGCGGAGGTGGACCAGTTCCAGGCGGCCGTCCGGCGTTACGACCTGCGGCATCTGCTCGCCCACAGCTCCTACCTGATCAACCTGGCCTCTCCCGATCGGACCCTCTGGAAGAAGTCGCTCGACGCGCTGATCGTGGAGCTGCACCGGGCCGAACGGCTAGGGATCCCCCATGTCGTCCTGCACCCCGGCGCCCACACGACCGGCTCGCTGCAGGCTGGCCTGCGCCGGGTCGTGCGCGCCCTGGACGAAATCCACCGCCAGACCCGCGGTCTGCGCGTCATGTGTCTGTTGGAGAACACGGCGGGGCAGGGGACCTGCCTCGGTTGGCAGTTCGAGCAACTGGCCACCATGCTCGACGGCGTCCGCGATCCCGAGCGGCTGGGTGTCTGCTTTGACACCTGCCACGCCTTCGCTGCCGGGTATCCGCTGGCGTCCGAGGCGGAGTATGGCCAGACGATCGGGCAGTTCCAGCGTCTGGTGGGACTCCGCCGGATCAAGGCCATCCATCTGAACGACAGCAAGCGGGAATGCGGATCGCGCGTCGACCGCCACGAGCACATTGGTCGAGGGCGCGTCGGCATCGGCGCCTTTCGCAGACTGCTCAACGACGGCCGCCTGCGCCGCGTGCCGATGTACCTGGAGACGCCCAAGGGGGACGACCCGCGCAGCGGGCGCCCCTGGGACGTGGTGAATCTGCGGCGCCTGCGGCGGTTGGTGGAGTAGGCGTCAGACGCTGGCGCAAGAGCGACTCAGGAGGTCCGGAAACAGTGGGCGCACGGAGGGCGCGACGGCATTCCTGCCGTCCGTGCCTGCATGCGGCCGCAGGTTGCAGCGTTCCCGCCTGCCGCCTGCGGCGTCTCGCCTGTCGCCTGTCGCCGGTCGTCGCTATGCTATAGAAGACGTGAGCTAATTGCATCGATCAAGGGTACGCGAAGGTATGCCAGACGCTGGCCCCGAGACATCCCGGGACATCTTCTTCCAGGTCCCGTACGTGTTGCGTCTGCGGTTTGCGGTCGACGTACTGAGTCGGGACCAGCACCTGCTGCTGGACCTGCTGGAACCGTCGGGCGACAGTCCGCCGCGTGTCCAGTTCTGGCTGGACGAGAATGTGCGGCGTGCCTGTCCGGACCTCGTGCCCCGCATCGACGCGTTCTGCCGGCGGCATGCTGCGCGGCTGGTACGGGTGGGGGACGTCCAGCTGGTGCCGGGTGGCGAGGCGCTCAAGAACGACATTCATGTACTGGAGCAGATGCTCAAAGCTCTGCATGCTGCCGACCTGGATCGCCGCAGTTACGTCGTAGTGATCGGCGGTGGTGCGGTGCTGGACACGGTGGGGTTTGCGGCAGCGATAGCGCATCGTGGCCTTCGTCTGGTACGGCTCCCCACCACGACCTTGGCCCAGGCGGATTCGGGGATCGGTGTCAAGAAC
>DAISIS010000663.1:0-2783 GCA_036821925.1 Pirellulaceae bacterium | reverse complement strand
GCGATGGCCACAATGTCAGCGAGGTGGTGACCGTCGACATCACACTTGAGACGAATTACCCGTGGCACAATGGCCTCCGGGCGCTGGACGTGAACGACGACTCGTTCGTCACCGCGGTTGATGCGCTGCAGATCATCAACACACTCAACATCGTGGGCAGTCGCCAGCTCGAGTCGCGGGAGCACCCGCTTGCCAAGCCCTTCTACGACACGAGCCCGGACAACTTCGTCTCCCCGCGTGACGCGCTGCTGGTGATCAACTACCTCAACCAGGGCGGCCAGCCGGAAGGCGAAGGGGAAGGCGCGGCGGATGGTCTCTACAGCGACGGGCCGGCCACAAACGGGTCGCTGGTCGCGCTGACGACCGGTGCAGCCGGCCTTGTGACCACCCCGCTCGGCGCGCCCGCCCCCGCGGCGGCCGCGCAGGCGGCGCTGGAAGTGGACTTCTGGTCCACGGATCTGCTGCAGATCGGTGTGTCGCGCAGCGGTCTGACGGACGACGACGTGTGGGCTGAGTGGGCAGGGCACCAGGGCCTCACAGACCTGGATGAAATGCTGTCCCTGCTCGTCTGCCCGTTCTCAGACGAGGCCTGACGGACGGTGATGGCGGAACCGTACGATGTTGGCGTTCTGATCCACTTCCCGGATTCCGTTGGTGAACAGCTGGAACTCGAACTGCTCGAGCTTGCCCAGAAATGGAATGCACGCGTCGATTCAGGATGGCCCTTCAGTGTGGCCGTCCTGCCGGTGGGCGCGTACCTGCTGTTCGTGTTTGAAGATCCCGATAACGCGAATCTGTTCATTGTGCACGCCGAGAAGCACCTGCAGGCGCTGAAAGACCCGCGTCCGGGCGACCAACTGTACACGATCGTCATGTGCTGGACCGGTCTGGTGGGCGGGGGAGGCGGTTGATCTGCAGCCGCACCCGCCGCCCTTGCCTCGGCACCTCTGACATGCCCCAACTCTGTGGCGCGACGCGGTGCACCGCGGCCGGCCGCCCCTCTGCGGGTTCGACAAACAGGGCTGGCGGGGTGCCCGTGCCGCAGGTCGTGGGTGGCTGCCGAACTCCACCACGTGCGTTAGAATGTCGCGCATCTGCCCGGACTCTCACAACCATGCCTCACACGAAAGGAACACCTATGAGTATCTCGCGACGCGAACTGCTGAAACTGGGAACGGGTACCGCTGCCGCGCTGCTGGCCGGGGTCAAACCGTTGCGGGGGATGATGCCGCACCTCGCCGGCGAGCGGATCCCCATCGGGCTCCAACTCTACTCCGTGCGGGAGGACTGCGAAAAAGACCTGCCCGGCGTGCTCCAGCAGGTCGCCAAGATGGGGTACGAAGGGGTGGAGTTTGCCGGTTACTACAACCGCAACGCCGCCGAGTTGCGTGACCTGCTGCAGAAGAACGGCCTCAAGTGTTGTGGCACCCACATCTCGCTCGATGTGCTCAAAGGCGACGAACTCAAGAAGACGATCGAGTTCAACAAGACGATCGGAAACCCGTACCTGATCGTGGCCTGGATGCCCGAGACGTATGCCGAGTCGCTTGACGCGGTCAAGGAAGCTGCGCAGGTGTTCAACGATATCGCCGCCCAACTCGAAGAACACGACATGTGGGTGGGGTACCACGCCCATGGCGGTGATTTCAAGAAAATCGACGGCGAGTTCGCTTGGGATCTGCTCTTTGCGAACACCAGCGATCGCGTCTGCATGCAGATGGATCTCGGGAACTGCATCGACGCCGGCGGGGATCCGATCGCCTCACTGAAGCGATTCCCGGGACGGTCGCGCACGGTCCATCTCAAGGAGTCTGGTGGTCCCGCCACGGCGGTGGTGGGGGAAGGCGACGTCAACTGGCCGGAGGTGTTCGAGATCTGTGAGACCATTGGCGGCACGCAGTGGTATATCGTCGAGCACGAGCGGCCCGCCGGAACCCCGCTGGGCAATGTGGCCAAATGCCTGCAGAACCTCAAGAAGATGGGGAAGTAACACCGGCGCTGCATCCCAGCTGGCAGATTCCAGGCTCCACACGCCTGGAATCTGCTTGCTGTCGGTCCGAAACCCGGCAGCTAAACACTGAAAACTGAACACTGAAAACTGAACACTGAACACTGAACACTGAACACTGAACACTACCCCCCCGCTTCGGCGACGACCCGCAGTCCCATGAGGTAGGCCAGGTCGCGCATGCTGTCGAGACGGTTGCCGTAGAAGACGACGCGGTGGAGCAGCGTCATCATGTCGTCGGTTTCGATGACTCCGCCGCCCCAGTTGGTGAGCATAGCGCGGGCGTCAGGCACGCGGGTGGTGATCTGCGTGCGGCACCCGCGATCGTCAAAGTCGGGGATGTCGATGATCGTGCCGGTCGAGATCAGCAGCGTGTCGAGGTTGACCAGCTTGGCGCAGGTGATCTCGCGTCCCTTTTCCAGGAAGACTTCCAGCGACGCACCTTTGTTGTCGTCGCGGTGGTTGCGCAGCTGGAAGGGGGCACGCGGGCTGTGGGGGCCGTCCATTTTCGTCGGCGCGACGCAATGTGCGTGGATTACGGCGTTCTGTGACGTGTCGAAGAGCGGGTCGGAGATGAACCCGGGTATGCCGAAGGCGTAGGCGAACATGAGCATGGTGAGCGTCGAGTCGATGTCGGCCTCGCACGCACCCACCAGTCCCAGGTCGCAGAGCTTGCTGAAGGCGAGGCACGGGTAGCCCAGTGTTTCGATCGGGATCCCGCCCAGGCAACGAATGGTCACGGCGCGCGCCGCGTGCTGGATCATCAGCTTCTTAA
>DAISIS010000662.1:0-2791 GCA_036821925.1 Pirellulaceae bacterium | reverse complement strand
ACATGGCTGCTGCTGCAGCACAGCGACCCCGCGTTGGATCCGCTCTGCCCTGCAGCGCCGATCGTGTTGGCGCTGAGCCCGCTGGTGGGCAGCCCGCTCACCACGTCCGCCAAGTTCGCGGTGGTGTCCAAGAGTCCGTTGACTCAGCGTATCAACGACTCGCTGGTGAGCGGCGGTTTCGCGCTGGCCGCCAAGAAGTGCGGCTGCGATGCCATCGTGATTCAAGGCCGGGCGGCGATCCCATCCGTGCTGCTCATCGACGACGGCCGGGTGTGTCTGGAGCCGGCCGGCAGCGTGTGGGGGCAGAGCTGCAGTGCCGCGCAGGAGCAGTTGCACGCGCGCTACGGCCCGGACTTCCAGGCGGCCGTGATTGGCCCGGCGGGCGAGCGGCGGGTGCGTTATGCCACCGTGTCACACGCGGGGCGTCACGCCGGGCGCGGCGGCAGCGGCGCCGTGCTCGGCGCGAAGAATCTCAAAGCGGTCCTGGTGCGCGGCGCGCAGCACTGCGGCTGGGCCGACCCCGTGCAACTGGTCGCGTTCGCCCGGCAGCTGGCCGCCGCCTCGCGGGGGCCCGCGACGGCCAAGTACCGCGAGTTGGGCACGGCAGCCAATCTGCTGGCCATCAACCGACTCCACGCGCTGCCCACCTGCAACTTCCAGCGCGGCAGCTTTCCAGGCGCCGCGCAGTTGGCTCCGGAATCACTCCTGGCATCGCACCCGCACATCCGCGCCGCGTGCGTCGCCTGCACCATCGGTTGCGAGCGCGTCTACGGCGTGCAGCCCGGTTCGTCCACCGCGGCGGGTGGCGCGCGCATGGAGTACGAGAACCTGTTCGCGCTCGGCTCCCTGTGCGGCGTGTCGGATCCGGCCACCGTGCTCGCCGCATCCCGGCAGTGCGACGAGCTGGGGCTGGACACGATCAGCACGGGAGCCACCATCGCCTTTGCCATGGAGTGTGTCGAGCGCGGATGGCTGGCTGCTCCCTGGCTGACCTTTGGCGCGGGCCCGGCCGTGCTGCAGGCCATTGACATGATCGCGCGGCGCGAGGGCCTGGGCGACGCCCTGGCGCACGGCACCCGCCACCTGGCCACGACGCTGGGACCCGCAGCGCTGGCCGTCGCACCGCAGGTGAAGGGGCTGGAGCTGCCCGGCTACGATCCGCGCGCCATGCAGACGCTGGCGCTGGGACTGGCTGTGGGCACCCGCGGCGCCGATCACAATCGCAGCGGCGCGGCAGAAGTCGACTTCTCCGCGCAGGCGGATCGCCGGCACCTGACCACGCGCGCCGCCGCTGGGGCGGTGGCCAGCGAAGACCGCTCCGCGCTCCTGGATTCGCTGATCCTCTGCCGGTTCCTGCGCCATGTGCTGGCCGATTTCTACCCCCAGGCCGCCACCATGCTGCAGCTCGTCACCGGCTGGCACCTCACCGGCACGGAGTTGCAGCAGACGGCTCGCCGCATCGTGACCCTGAAGAAGCTCTACAACATCCGCGCCGGCTGGACACCAGCCGAAGATCGCCTCCCCGACCGGTTCCTGGACCACCCCTTGCCGGATGACCCCCATGCACAACTGACGCGCGCGCAGCTCCAGGAGGCCATCCAGGCCTATTACCAGGCGCGCGGCTGGTCAGACGCCGGCGCGCCGGGCGACGAATTGCTCGACGATCTGGGGCTGCGCCACCTCACAGCGACAGCACAAACTCCACCAGGTCGTCCATATCCTGCTCGGTGAGCGCATCGAGCTCGCCGGCACGTGCACCGTGCTTGCCCGTGACCAGCAGGTCCTTGATGGTCACATAATGACCGTCGTGCATGTACGGAGCGGTCCGCCACACCTCCACCAGGGTCGGCGTGTCGAAATCGACCCGCCGGTCATACGGCACGCTCGAGCCGACGTCGTGCATCTTGAGATCTGTGTAGAGCGGTTCCGGATGGCACTTGCTGCATCCCACCTTTTCCGAGAGGAAGAGCGTTTTGCCACGCGCTGCGCTCTCGCTGAGTTTGCCGTCCACCAGGTGCGGGCTGGGGACCGGCTCGAGCGCCTTGAGGAACTCGTCGATCGACTCCGGCACCTGATCTTCCGCGGGGGGCACGGCAAACTGGATGTGCTCGATACCTGCGCGGGTCGCGTCTTCCGCCGTCATGCGCACTCCGGCGCTCATCGCCGGCGGGGTCTTGTACGTCAACAGCATGGACTTGGTGTTCTTGGGGGTCCCGATGTCGTCGTTGAGCAAGTCCCAGTTCAGACCGTCGACACGGATATCCGGATGGCAGCTGGTGCAGCTCTGCCACTGCTGGAAACAGATGTCCGCATCGTAGAAGTACATTTCCCCTTTGCGCTGCAGAGTCAACTGCGGTTCCGGGCCGAGCGGCACGAGGGTCACTTTGTCATACAGCTTGCTGTCCATATCGACCAGCGCAAGGGCATCGCTGAAATACACGGCGACATAGATCTTGGAGCCAATCACTTCCAGGCCGCGCGGCCCGTTGATCAGCGGCTGCTTCTCGGGCAGCACCCCTGGCAGGCCGCGTTTTCGCAGATTGAGCCGCTGGCGCAGATCCACGAGAAACGTCAGGTCGTTCGGGACATCGACCACTGTCGTCGACGCGTAGGTGCCAGCCGTGTTGAGGCGCCCCTGCGCCTTGGCTTCTTCCATCGTCTTGGGCACACTCATCAGCTTCTGCATGAGCCCCGGCGCGTCCACAATGCTCAACTCGTGCGTTCCCGCGTGCGAGACATAGATCGCGGCGCCGTCGGCCTGGTGGCGCAAATACAGCAGGCTGGCGAGGTT
>DAISIS010000661.1:0-2816 GCA_036821925.1 Pirellulaceae bacterium | reverse complement strand
GGCCAGGGCAGGTGCCCCCAGCCAAGACGGGAAGTCGCTATAATCGATCGCGAATCAGCACAAGTCACTCGAATCGGCAACGATGATGGAATCCCGGCCTGATCGCGCAGACCTGTTACCGGTGTATCAGCCAGGAGGCGTGCGCGGCGGATGGGCCGCCCTGCTGGTGCTCATCGGCGTGTTGGGGTGCGATCGCGGGCCGGACAGTTTCCCGGTCAACCGGGTGTTTGCCCGCAACCAGAAGCTGGCCAGGACGCTCGACGAGTTCGACACGCCGCGCGTCACGGTGCTGCTGGAGGACATCGATCGGGTCGCCACACGGTATTTTGGTGTGCCCGGTGACCCGCTGGTGCCCTCTTGCGAGGGGGTGGAGCTCGGGCCGCTGTTCTCACTGGCCGACCTGCGCCGCGCGGCCGGTTTCGTCGAGCCGGAGGCGGGGCACGTCGGGCCCGGGTTGTATCGCGACCTGTGCGTCCGCTGTCATGGTACGTCGGGAGACGGTGGCGGACGCCTGGCGCGCGGACTCAACCCGTACCCGCGCGACTACCGCCGCGGAGTCTTCAAGTTCAAGCGTACGCCCTCGACGTTGCCGCCGACCGACGCGGACCTGCACGGGGTCTTGCTGCGCGGCATTCCTGAAACGGCGATGCCCTCGTTTCGGGATGTGCCGCCGTCGCAGCGCGGGGCGTTGGTACAGTACGTGCGATATCTGAGCATCCGGGGGCTCTTCGAACGTGCTGTCATGATGGAAGTCGCGATCACGTTCGATGACGACGATCGCCTGCTGGATCCGAAACAGCAGGAGCTCAGTCCCACGGCGTATGCCCGGCAGGTGGAGATGCTGGACGCGATCCTGAGCGAAGTGGTGCAGCCCTGGCTGGACGTGGACGAGCAGGTGACCGACGTGCCCCCCGTGCCGGCCGATTACGACGCACCGCAGTCGACCGCGCGTGGCCGCGAGCTGTTCTTCACGACGCTGACCAACTGCGGCACGTGCCACGGTAACACGGGGTTCGGTGACGGCCAGACGGAGGACTACGACGACTGGGCGAAGGAGCTGGAGCCGGCCAGCCCCGAGGCGCTGGCCGACTATCTGGCACTCGGCGCGCTGCCACCCCGCTATGCTGAGCCTCGCAATCTGCGACTGGGCACCTACCGGGGCGGTGATCGGCCGGAAGATCTCTTCGTCAAAGTCAAAAACGGTATTGCCGGCACCACGATGACCAGCGTTGCCACACAGCTGACGGACCATGACATCTGGTGCCTGGTCTCCTATGCGCGCTTCCTGCCGCGCGATCCGCTGTTCACGAGATTTTAGAGAGGAGTGAGGAGAGCAGAGAGGAGAGAGGAGAGCAGAGAGGAGAGAGGAGTGAGGAGAGCGGAGAAGAGATGGGAGAGAGGAGAGAGGAGAGCAGCGAGGAGAGGGAAGGGAGAGAGGGAACTTGAGTGCTCCGACCTTTCCATAGCAGACACTGGAAGTTGGCGGCATGGCGCGCAAACGTTTGAAGCGAACCCGGGAGCCGGCGGTGGCGATCAGCGCCTCTGCGGACGGAGTGCCGGCTGGTGCGTCCACTGCCGGTCGGGTCCAGGTGGGGCGGTTCGTTTGGTTTGCGGTCTGGGTGTGGTGCGTGGCGGTGTTCGTGGTCCTGATTGTGGTGCTGGGCGTCCTCCGCGTGCGGAGCGGACCGGACAGCTGGCCGCAGCGGGACGATGTGGGCCTGTCGATAAAACTCGCGGCGGCCGGTTCGTGCCTGTTGATCGTGTCGAGTTGTGTGTTGTGTGGGGCGCGTCGCGTGGTGGAGCGTGGCGCGCGGCGGCGTGGTGCGTGCTATGCGTCGGTCGCGCTGCTGCTGGCCGTGTCGGCGTTAGGGCTCCGCGCGCAGGAATACCGTCTGCTCTGCCGACACGGGATCGGGCTGACAGGCGTGCGCGACCAGTTGTTCGACCGGGCTGACCTGTACTACCTGCATGCGGTGAAGATGCGGTTGCAGCAGCTGTCGCGCGGATTGGAGGCCCGCCGCACCGAGCGTCCGGAGGCTTTTTCGGTCGCCGACCAGCAGTGGCGCGACCTGATCACGATGCTGCAGGAGGCGCTGGTCGGCTGGACTGAGCAGGAAGTGGGGCACTGGCTGGAGGACACGCAGCAGCGGCGCGATCTGATCGAGTTGATGGCGTACCAGATTCATCCCACGGCGGGCCGGCGCGACAGCGCGGGGGCGCGGGTGGAGGTGGAGAAGGAGGAACTGCAGCGCCGGCGGCAGTGGTTCGCGGTGTTGCGGGAGTACTGCCAGCAGCCGGCTGGTGCGGACGCGTCCGCGCGGCAGCCGGGGGTGCGCGAGACGCTCGAGCGGCTGGGGGCTGGCGACTGGGCTTTTGCTGCAGCGGTGTTCCACGACGCGGGGAACAGCACGCTGCTGGGCGAGCGGCTGAATCAGATCAACGCGAGTCTGGCGGATTTGGACGCGCGCGAGGCGTTTGTGCGAACGTATCTGGATCCGCACTGGCAGAGTGCCTCGGCACCGGGGCTCAATCGCGCGCAGCCCGGCCTGCGGCTGCCGGTGAGTTTTCCGAATGCGCGGGCGTGGGCCGCCTGTTTCGCCGCGATCACGCTGTGGCACAGCGTCATGCTCGTGCTCTCGGCGCTGGCGCTGGTGTGGTGGCTCTGCCAGCGCGGCCGCCGGGCGCGGCAGGCGTCGGGGGGGCCCTGACGCTCTGCTGGCACACGACGTCCGTGCTGGGAATTGGCGTGCTGGGCGTCTTGTATGGCTGGTTACCGGACACCGCCATCGGTGATGGGCAACGCCGCCGGCGCTCCG
>DAISIS010000660.1:0-2855 GCA_036821925.1 Pirellulaceae bacterium | reverse complement strand
TATCGCCGGGGTAGTAAGAACCTATCCCCGGAACCACCCCAGCCACTTCGGGCGGCCCGGCGAGACTGAGTTGCCTGCAGATTCTGGACCGGCTCTGAGTCGTGCAGCGGGGCATGGCGGGCTGGGGCAGTCGCGTTGGCGCGGCCGCGTACTCGCGAGCTTCTGCCTGCCCACGGTAAACGGGCGTGGCCCCCGACTGTGCGTATGCGCTACGACTGGGGCGTCTTGGCCTCGGGCGGGAGGGGGAAATCGGCAAAGGAGTTGCCTCCGGCGGCCATCGCCACCACGCGGAACGTGCCCGGGGCGCAGGGTTTGGCGATGCCCCTGGGGCTGTTGGGCGTGGTGGGCCCCACCGTACACATCACGGCCCAACGCGGCGCGCAGAGCACCTGGGTGGGCACGAAGTCGCCCTGCAGGCACGCCTCGCGCCAGCGCTGGATCGTCTCCCAATCCAAGCCCGTCTGCTGCGCCAGGCGTGCCGCGCGGTCGTCCTGCAGGTCCAGCACGAGGATGATCGGGTCATCCAGCCCCTTGCTCAGGGCCTTCTCGTAGGCGAATTCAATCCGTTCGCGGTTGAGCAGCAGAAGTTGGCGGCGGTATTCCGCGCACAAGGACTCCCGTTCTGGCTGCGCGTCCTGCCAATCGCCGTCGGTCACCTCGGGTTCATTGCTGCGGCACATGGTGGTGGCCATCCGGTCAGCGTGCGGCTTGTTGCGAACGATCCACATACGTGGTGTGCAACAACTGATGCGAAAGGTGGCCCAGCGGCTTCTGCAGGAACTCTTTGTAGAGTTGATCCACCTCGGGATTGAGGTGCGACTTGCGGAGCGGTTGGTGCTGATCGTCGCGGTTGACGCCTCCGGTGCGCGCCTTGCGCGTGAGCGTGTTGGTGGGAATGATCTGCCCACCGCCGCCGATGCAGCCCCCGTCACAGGCCATGAACTCGATGAAGTGATAGCTGGCGAACTCGCCGCCGGAGCGCACCGACTCGCACACTTTGCGCGCGTTGCCCAGGCCGTGGGCCACGGCCACCTTGACCTCCAGACCGTTGACGGGGACGGTGGCCACCTTGACGCCATCGAGCGTGCCGAGGCCTTCGAATTCCAGCTTTTCCAGCGGTTTTCCGGCCACGACCTCGTAGGCCGTGCGCAGCGCGGCCTCCATCACCCCGCCCGTGCGTCCGAAGATCGGCGCCGCGCCCGTGTATTGCCCCAAGAGCGCGTCGGCCGGTTCCTCGGGCAGGGCGGCCAGGTCGATCTTGCCCATTTTCAGCAGTTTGGCCGCCTCGCGGCTGGTAAGCACGGCGTCGACGTCTTGGAAGCGATCGTCCGGCCCAATCTGCTTGCGTTCTAACCAGTAGCGGCGTGCTGAGTCCATCTCCTCGCGCGAGGCCTCGATCTTCTTGGCCGTGCAGGGCATGATCGACACGACGAACATCTTGCGCGGATCCACGCCCAAGCGTTCGGCGGCGAAGGTCTTGGCCACGGCGCCCAGCATCTGCTGGGGGGATTTCGCGGTCGAGAGGTTGGCGATCAAGTCGGGAAAGAAAATCTCGCAGTAGCGGATCCATCCCGGCGAACAGGAGGTGAACTGCGGCAGGGCGCCCTGGTTGTGCAGCCGATGCAGCAGTTCGTGCCCTTCTTCGAGGATGGTCAGGTCGGCGCTGAAGTTGGTGTCCCACACCTGGCGGAATCCCAGACGCCGCAGCGCGGCATACAGCTTGCCGGTCACCAGCGTGCCCGCGTCCAGGCCGAATTCCTCGCCCAGCGTGGCGCGCACGGCCGGGGCAAACTGCACGACGACGTACTTGTCCGGGTCGCGCAGCGCGCTCCAGACCTTGACCGTGTCGTCGATCTCGCGCATCGCGCCCAGCGGCCGGGAGAAGGCGCAGGGATTGCACCCCAAGAGCCCGCCGACGTAGTCCGGCAGCTTGCGGAACCCGACCGGACAACTGAGGATGCACTGACCGCAGCGTGTACACCTGGCGTCGTCGAACAACACGCCCTGCTCCTCATCGAAAGCGAGGGCCCCTACCCCTTGTGTCTCGTTGCACGTGTCGACGCACGCGCGGCACCGAACGCAGCTATTGGGGTCGTGGTGGATCGAAGGCAGCGACTCGCGCGGTTCGAAATGCCCCCCCGCGCGTTTCTCCAGATCGATCAGCCCGCGCGACTCGGCCTCGGCGGCCACAAACTCCTGCAATTGGCGGATGAACAGGCACTGTTGGTGTTCGTGCAAGTGTGCCAGCCGCTGCTTGAGTTCGGCGTCGATCTGCGGCGAGTGGGTCCGGATCACCATTCCTTCGCGCAGCGGCCTTTCGGCCCACAGGGCGATCGGCACCACCTGACCGTCGACTTCCACAAGGTTCACCAAGGGGCACCGCGGGTTGTTGATCCAGTGGCGTTCCAGGGCTTCCTGGGGCCAGGTGAGTTGGGCGCGGCGTTCGGCCAAAACTTGCAGCAGGCTACGCGGCCGATCAAGGGCGAGAGACTCGTCGTTCAAACGAATGGTGATGGGCATGGTGGATGACCTGGGCTGGACTTGTATTACGTTTCTACGTTTCGTAATACTTTGTACCCAACTTCACCCCTTGCCACAAGCAATCCACCCAAAATAATGGTGAGCAGGTCTTTTCCTGTGCGGATCGGTTCCAGCCCTCAGGTAAATCGCGCGAACACGTCCTCGGATGCCTGGGCTCGCATTTCCCATGTCGCCGCTGCGTCAGATCGTTGGCCTCATTGTCTTGCTTGCCGTCGTCTTTGCGGTGGCCGGACTGGGTTCGCTGGCCACCAGCCCGAACATCCCGACCTGGTACGCGGGCCTGGCGAAGCCCTCGTGGAATCCGCCGAACTGGC
>DAISIS010000659.1:1638-2859 GCA_036821925.1 Pirellulaceae bacterium | reverse complement strand
ATTCGGGCCGGAAGCGGCAAAGCGCAGTCAGGCGGGGCCGCGGCGGCGGGGGCGGCGAGAGAGGCTACAGCTGCTCGAGGGCGCAGTCATCGATTTCGATGGACACACCTTGTTGGAGGTAGGTGACGGCCACGAGCAATCGGGTCTTGCCGTGACGTTTGACCACCACACCCTCCAGGCCCTGCAGGGAGCCGTTCTTGATCCGCACCGGGTCTCCCGGGGCCAGACGCCGTTCGATGGCCAGCGGGGCGTTGCTGTCGATCAGAGCCTGCACGTTGGCCAGCTCGCGGCGCAGCTGGTCCCCGTTCACGACCGGTAGAATCCGCGAAATCCGATTCGTCGTCAAAGCCGTTACGCGTTCTTCTTCCGAGCCAAACAGAAAGACGTAGCCGGAGAAGAGTGGCACGTGCGATCGGACGCGCCGGTGCCGGATGATGTTATCTTTGGGGATCAGCGGCAGGTAGAACGGGACGTGATGTCCGATGAGGTGTCGTGCCAAAGCCTTTTCCTGGCGCGATTTGGTGTACACAGTCCACCATTGCCGATCGGGCGATGCGCCGGCCAGTCCGCCCAGAGCGTCGCTGAGCAGATCCTCCGGGTACACGGCCGTTTCCTGTTCCAGAATGGGCATGACCTCGCCACCTCCGACAATGGCTCCCTGTACCGGGCACTTGTGCCGCCCCGATCGCAACCGATTCATCATAGCTGCCGGTCGATCGAAGGCAAGTTCGCCACATCCGATGCACCTCACTTCATCCTAGCATTTTGCCGGCCCCCGGACCGCGTGTTTCTCTGTCGCTCGGTGCGGCGCAGCAAATCCCGGCCGCACCATCCTGTGCATTCACTGCATCCCGCGGCGACATATCGTGCGGGGGACCGGTTAGTCGAGATGCACGGGATGAACAGGATATGACCCCTCGGAGTCGTCAATCTATTCCGTGCCGTCGGCCTGTGTCGAAACCCATCAGTAGGCTGTGCAAGGGCGAGCTGGAGCAGGCCGACGTGCGCACGGGAAGCGCAACAGCCCCCCACAGCAGGGAAACACAGATGCCGAAGCACGCACCGAGAAAGAGCCGAGCCACGATTCTGGACGTCATGGTCCCGGACGTCGAGCCAGACACCCGGCCTCGGCGTGCCGGGACACGGCGCGTCGGGACATGGCGTGCCGGGACATGGCGTGCTGCGCTGCTGCTGGGAGTGCTGCTCCACGGCCTGGCTACG
>DAISIS010000659.1:0-1538 GCA_036821925.1 Pirellulaceae bacterium | reverse complement strand
CGGGACATGGCGTGCTGCGCTGCTGCTGGGAGTGCTGCTCCACGGCCTGGCTACGCCGGCGGCCAGCCAGGGGCCCTGTCCCGAGCATCCGCTGCTGGCGCGTTTGCCGGCCGTGAGCACCGACCTGCGTGCACCGCCCGTCTACGCCCCTCTTCCATTGCCGGTGCCCGCGCAGCTCGAGGGCAGCGAACCGGTCGCGGAATCCCCGCGTGAGACGCTGGAGTCCGCCTGGGCGCAGGCGCTGGCAGTCGACCCCCAGCTGCGGGCGGGAGCGGCGCAGGTCGAGTCGGCCGTGTTTGCGCTCGATGCGGCCAGCGCTCAGCGCCGCCCGTCGCTGGGCGTGTCCGGCGACTACGTCGTGCGTGACAACGAACTGTCCTACCGCATCGAGTCGCCGCTGCTGCCGTATGCGTTCACCACACCCTACCTGCCGCGCAACAACTACGCCTTCGCAGGCCGCGTGGACATGCCGATCTACACGGGCGGACGCGTGACCAGCGAGATCAACGCGGCCGAGTGCAATGTGGACGTGATGCAGCGCCGCCTGGACCGCTACCAGCTCGATCTGAAGCTGCGGGTGGCCGAAGACTATGTGGCGGTGCTGCGTGCGGAACAGGAGGTGGCGGTGGGAGAAAGCCACCAGCGGAGCCTGGCGGCCCACGCGCACGACATCGAACTGCTGCACCAACAGCAGCGTGTGCCGCTGAGCGATCTGCTGTCCGCACAGGTCGCGCTGTCTGACGCCCAGCACCAGGTGATCAAGGCGATCAGCGAGCTGGATGCGTGCCGCGCCGCCTACAACCGCCGGCTCGGACGCCCGCTGACGACCCCCGTCCAGCTCACGGCATTGGAGGTGCACCCGGTCAACCACGACGTCGACGCCCGCACCCAACAGGCGCTGGCCGGCCGCCCGGAGTTGTCCGAACTCGACGCGCAGGCCGCCGTGCATCGCCACCAGGGGGACGCCGCGGCCGCCGCCCGCCGCGCACAGGTCCACGTGCAGGGCGCGTACTCGTTCCAGGAAAACGACTACCAGACGCCCGAGGGCATCACCTCCGCCGGCGTCGGTGTCTGGTGGAACCTGCACGACGGCGGCCGTGCACGCAGCCAGGCGAACGCCGAGTCGCGGCAGGCCCAGGCACTCGGACACCTGCGCGCCGACATGCAGTCGCTCATCCAGCTAGAAGTCCGCAAGGCCTGGCTCGCGGTCCAGGAGACGCGCAACCGGCTGGCCGTCACACGGCAGTCGATCGCACGCGCGGAAGAGAACCTGCGTGTGATCCGCGAACGGTACACGTCCGGCATGGCCACCAACACCGACGTGCTGGCCGCCGAGTCGCTGCGGATCCAGACCTACCGCAATCACAACAACGCCCTCTACGACGCCGCCCTCGCCGATCTGCGATTGCAGCGGGCGACTGGGGAGTTGTGAGAAGTTTTCAGTGTTCAGTTTTCAGTGTTCAGTGTTCAGTGTTCAGTTTTCAGTGTTCGGGGGTTGGTTGTAGGGAGTTTTCAGTTTTCAGTGGTTGGCGGAGGGG
>DAISIS010000658.1:0-2872 GCA_036821925.1 Pirellulaceae bacterium | reverse complement strand
GATTGGCAGGTCCGGGAACCGTTCGGCCAGGGGCAGGACGTCGAACGGCTCGGCTTCGGTCTGGACGTTCACCAGGAGCACGGGCCGGAAGGACAGGATCTGCTCCAGCAGCGGTTCGAGCTGCCGCAGGTCGTAATACAGGGACGCGGGCAGCGCCCGGAGCGCCCGCAGCCCGCGCGTCCGCAGGGTCTCCCGCAGGTCATCCAGCGCGCCCCGCTCGGTGAGCAGGGTCGGCGCCACGACGAGCGAGGGGCGGATGCGCCCGCGCGCGCCGGGGCAGGCGTCCACGGCCTGCAGCAGGCGCTGGTTCCCGCCGCGCGCGTGGGGAATGGCCGACTTGTTCCACACCAGGGCCTGGGCCACGCCCAGCCGGTCCATGTCGCGCAGCAAATCGGCGACTCCCGGGTAGTCCGGCGTCTCGGCGACGTTCAGGCCCACGGCGGCGTTGGCGTTCAACAGCAGCGGCTGGTCATGCATGTCTCGTCTCACGCGTAAAGGGCCCTGGCGCGCACCCGTATCCGCCGCCGGCCATTACACCTGCGCCCGCGCCGGCTGTCAAGGCCGGGCGTTTCGCCCATAATCCGCGCGTAGAGAGAGGGCAGGGAGCGCGAAGGGCGGAGATTTCCATGTCAGGCGAGGAAAAAAAAGTAACTTTTTGTGTTGACAGGTGATATATGGACGGTATATCACATAGGCACCATGAGTGCACGTATTCCGCTGATGCGCAAGACCCCGTTCGTGATCGATCCGAGGCCCCTGACCGAGGCCAGCAGTTCGCACGCCGGGCTGCTGTGCGTATCCCGCGCCTGCCGTGCGCTCCAGGTGCCGGGGTTGATGGAGGCTAATGTCAGTGTGAAGCTGCGGCAACGCGGTTTCACCGAGGCGCAGTTCGCTGAGACGCTGGTCTTGCTGAATGCGGTCGGCGGCGACAGTTACGCGGATGTGGAGTTGCTTAGAGATGATCGTTGCCTGGCCCAAGGACTCGGCTACCAACTGCCGAAGGCAACGGCGCTAAGGCAGTTCTGTGAAGCGTTCCATGACGAAGCGAAGGTGGCCCGGCCAGCGGGCTACACGCAGCAGGCGTTTATCCCGGAACCCGGGGAACGCTTGGAAGGACTGGCACGAGTCATCACGGGGGTAGTCCACCGCGGCGCCAAGTTCTATGAGCAGCAACAGACTCCGTTGCGCACGGCCACCGTGGACTTGGACGCGACGATCATCGAGAGCCATAAGCGCTCCGCCACTTACAGCTACGAGGGGATTAAGGGGTATCAGCCTGCGGTCGCCGTTTGGGCCGAAGCGGACCTGGTGCTGGCTGACGAATTTCGCGACGGCAATGTGCCAGCGGGCATGGAGCCGTTGCGTTTGGCGCAGCAGGCCTTCGCCGCCCTGCCCGCTGGGATTGAGCGGCGGGCGTTCCGGGGGGACAGCGCCTGCTACGAGCAGAAGCTGATCGAGTGGCTCAGTGCGCCGGCACGGGCTGAGGAACCGGGCGGAGCCATTGAGTTTGCCGTCAGCGCCGACATGAGCGTGCCGTTGCGCCAGGTCGCGGTGGCGGTGCCGGAGAAGGAATGGAAAACTCTGAAGCAGGAGAACAACGGTGTGTTGCGGCAATGGGCGGAACTGGCCTTTGTCCCGCGCGCGCGTTACGAGCACAAGGACGCGCACCCCGTGCGGTACATCGGCCTGCGGCTGGTCAAGCCGCAAGGGGAGTTGTTCGAGGACGGCAGCCGCACCGCCTACTTTGCGGTCGTGACCAATCGGCACGACCGGGGCGATCGCGTGATCGAGTGGCACCGGGAGAAGGCGGGCACCATCGAACACGTTCACGAGGAGAGCAAGAACGGCGTGGCTGGCGGGACACTGCCCAGCGGCAAGTTCGGGGCCAACGCCGTCTGGTTCCGCTTCGCCTTGCTGGCGTACAATGTGATGAGTCTGATCCGGGGGCTGGCTCTGGACGGAGACTTCCGCCGGGCGAAGATTCGCACGCTGCGGCTGCATCTGATCCATGTGGCCGGACGCATGAATCGCTACGGGTGCAAACGGAAGCTGCGATTCTGCGCTTCGGCCCAGACCATCGCGCGCCTGCAGCGTATCTGGACCGTGTTCGATCTTCCCTCCCAACCCACCGCCTTCGTTTCAACGGCCTGAGCGTTTCCCTCGGCCTCCCTTTACGCTCGCCACGTACGGCCGTGCTCTGCCTGCGTTCTGTTCCCCATCGGCCCCTATCGCTCCTGCAGCCCTTTCTCGCCTCAGAAACGATGCCCTTGCGCTTCTCTTCGCTCTCTCCTGCCCGCCACCTACGCTCTCCCGGTCCTTGGACGGAGCGCTGAGGAGCTTACGCGCGGATTTGGGTTTCGCGGCCATCCCTTGCTGCCTTGCCCGCGAATCGGGGGCGGACGGGTGGGCGCCGTCGTTGCGGCCGCTCGGGGGGCAGGTCCCACAGGGCGCGGATGGCCTGGACGGTCGCGTCCACCAGGAGCTTGCCGCCGGCATGGCCGGTGACGCCGCTGGATACAAAGGCGCTGTAATGCCCCCCGCGTTCCGCGCGCTCGGTGGGCAAGTAGCTGCCCCCGTCGCAGGCCAACTGGATCAGCAGGGTCTGGGCGGCCGCGCTGCGGGCCTTGATCTGGTTGCCGTAGTCCAGAAACAGCTCGAAGGGGTTGGTGGCGATGGCGATATCGTCGAACCGCGCGACGTGAATCTCCGAACGCCAGAAGGACGTGCCCTGCTGCAGGCGGTAGCGCTCCAGGATGCCCGCGTGGACATACAGGGCGGCAATGTCGGGCGGACCGAAGACGGTCTTGCCGGAACAGCGCACGTAGTCGTCAAAGGCCCGCCGGGCCTCTTCGTACTGCGCCATCGTCACGGT
>DAISIS010000657.1:0-2879 GCA_036821925.1 Pirellulaceae bacterium | reverse complement strand
GATGCCTGGGGGGCCGCGTGTGCTATAAGCCGTGCTCGTGGGTTTCACGGTGTTCTGCAGCGATGTGCGGCCGTCCCCGACGGCCGCACCTGTCACGCGTGGTTGTTCTGTGAACGGGGCTGGCCATGTCTCAGCAACCGCCCGATACCTCGCGACGTGCCTGGTCCGACCCAGCGTCTGCCGGGGACTCCATCACGCTGAGTGACGCCGCGCGGGACGAGCTGGAGCGTTTCCGTCAGTCGCACGAGACGCTGGTGTTGTCTATCCTCTTCAACGATCTGGTCGGTTCGACCCAGCTGCAGACCGAGCGTGGGAACCTCCGTGCGGCGCAGCTGGTGCAGCAGCACTATGGGCTGCTGCGGACAGTGCTGACCCGCTTCGACGGACGCGAGATCAAGACGGCCGGCGACTCGATGCTGATCGTCTTTGCGGCCCCGTCCGAGGCCGTCAAATTCGCCCTCCACGCACAACGCACCCTGCGCGAGCGGAGGCAGGTCGAGCCGGATCTGCTGCCCATGCGGGTGGGCGTGCACCAGGGGCAGGTCGTGCTGGAAACGGACCGGGGCCGCACCGGAGTCACCGACGTCTATGGACTGCAGGTGTCCACGGCCGCCCGCATCATGAGCCTGGCCGAGGGCGATCAGATTCTGTTGAGTCGCGCGGTGTTTGACGACGCGCGTGCCATCCTGTGCGCCGAGGACTTCCCGGGATTCCCTCCCCTGGCCTGGTGCAACCACGGCCTGTACCGCTTCCAAGGGGTCGAGGACAGCCACGAGGTCTGCGAAGTGGGCGAGGAGGGAGCTGCGCTGCTGCGCCCACCGGCTGCCAGTGCCAAAGCCTGGCCAGCCGAACGTTCCACCGAGGAACTGGGGTGGCGCCCGGCCAACGGCGTGGTCGTGCCCGAATCCAACTGGCTCTTGACCGACAAGCTCGGGGCAGGAGCGTTTGGGGAGGTGTGGAAGGCGTTCAATCTGAGCGACAAGTCGTTCGAGGTCTTCAAGTTCTGCTTCAAACGCGATCGGCTCCCCGCGCTCAAACGCGAAGCGCGCCTCCTGAAGCGTTTGCGGAAGTACGCCCACCCGAGCATCGTCGAGGTCTACGACGTGACGGAACGCGAGCGGCCTCCGCATTATCTGGAGATGGAATACGTCGAGGGGCCTGCTCTGCGCGACTGGCTGGCCACCGAACCGCCGTTGGCTGAACGGCTGGAAGTCGTCGCACAGATCGCGGAGGCCCTCGACACGGTCCATGCCGCTGGCATCTTCCATCGCGATATCAAGCCTGCCAATATCCTGCTGACGCGCCGCGAGGATGGGGCGCTGCGCGCCAAACTCAGCGACTTCGGGCTGGGGGCCGCGCAGGACCCGGAGTTCCTCCAGAGCATCTCGGCTTCGCGGGTCGACGGGGTCGTGGGCACCTGGGACTACATTGCTCCCGAAGTGCGGCAGGGAGGCACGGCGTCTGCCCAGAGCGACATCTACGCGTTGGGACTGACTCTCTATCAGATCGCCGTGGGGGACCTGGACCGGCCGCTGACCGGCGACTGGGAGGATCAGCTCCCCAGTGAGATCCTCCGGAACGACATCCGCCGCTGCGTCTGTCAGACGGCGGGCGAGCGGTGGCCGCGGGCCGCGACGCTGGCCCAGGCGCTGCGCAGCCACGACCAGCGACTGCACACCCAAACGCTGGAGCGGCAACGTGAAGAGCACCGGGAGCGCGCCCGCCGGCTCCGCCGCGCAGTCGCGCTGACGTCGCTCGTCGCGACGGTCCTGTTGGTCGTCAGTGGTTTCGCGGTCTACCAGTGGTATGAAGCCGCCTGGCAACGCGATCGGGCCGTCGCCCAGAAACGACTGGCCCTGGGCGCCATCAACAAACTTACGCACGACGTGCCGCTGCGCCTGCAGAACATCCCCGGTACGCTCCCCATCACAAAGCAAATCCTGGAAGAGAACCTCGGCATGCTGGACCAGATCCTGGCGATGGAACCGGATACGCACTTCGCCCGGCGCGAACGGAGTGTGAACCTGATTGCCATGGGCGATCGCTGGTTGCTGGTCGGCGACACGCAACGAGCGGCCGCCGCCTTCGCCGAAGGGCTGGCGATTTCCGGCGAACTGGCTCAGTCCCACCCGGAGACGCCCGAGTATCTCCGGGATCTAGCCATTGGCTGGGATCGCCTGGGCGATGTCCGGTTGGCGATGGGCCAGAGCGGGGAGGCCCTCCAGGCGTACCGGCAATCGATGGATATCACGCGGCAGCTGGCAGACCGGGCGCCGCGGAACCGGCTGGCCCGGCGCGACGTGTGGCTGACGCTCGACAAGCTCGGCCTGATCAGTCTGCGACTGGGCAGCACTGAGGATGCTGCTCGGTACCATAAGGAAGCGTTGGCCACCGCCGCCGCCCTGGCGGAGGAATCGCCGGAGGACACGGCAGCGCAACATGACCTGGGGCTCTGCTACCACCGCATCGGCGACCTGCACATGATGCAGGGACGCCATGCGGCCGCCCGCGACGCGTACGCCACGGCGATGGATCTGATCGCGAAGGATGCGGCCGCCCATCCGGACGACCCCCGCATCCAGCGCGTCTTGTCGATCAGCTATGACAAGCTGGGGGGGGCCGATCTGAAACTGGAGCGTACGGACGATGCCCGCCAGGCGTATGAATCGTCGCTGCGGCTTGTGGAGACGCTGGCCCGCAAAGAGCCGGACAACGTGCAGCTGCAGCGCGACGTGGCTGTGGCCCTCGATCGCCTGGGGGACGTGTGTATGCAGTCAGGCCGGCCAGCCGAAGCGCTCGCCCAATTCGAAGCCGGCATGGTGCTCGGGCGGAAGATTGCCGCCCAGGATCCGGCCAATTCGACCGCGCAGTTCGACCTT
>DAISIS010000656.1:0-2879 GCA_036821925.1 Pirellulaceae bacterium | reverse complement strand
ATCGTCGCGCGGCATGACCAGCAGGCGGACGTAGGCCAGGATGTCACGCACCTCCTTGCGATCGAAGAACGACGTGCCGCCGATCAGCACATAGGGGACCTTCTGCCGCCGCATTTCCGCCTCAAACGGCCGCGGCTGTTCGTTGGTGCGGAACAGGACGGCGATGTCGCCCGGATCGACCCCCGGCTCGCGGCACTGCCGCCGGATTTCATCCACGACCATCTTCGCCTCCTCCACTTCGTCCTTGCACTGGAGGATGCGGGGCGGCGTACCGCCAGGGCGGTCGGCCCGCAGTACCTTGTCGTGCCGCACCAGGTTGCAGGCGATCAGTCGATTGGCGTGTTCCAGAATGGCGGCCGTGCTGCGGTAATTCATCTCCAGTCGCACCACGGTGGCGTCGGGCCAGTCGCGTGTGAAACGCAGGATGTGCTCCACTTCCGCGCCGCGCCAGCCGTAGATCGATTGGTCGTCATCGCCCACGACGCACAGGTTCCGGTGCTCTGCGGCCAGTGCCCGGACAATGCGGTACTGGCTGGCATTCGTGTCCTGGTACTCGTCCACCAGCAGGTGGTCAAACAGCCCCGCCTCCTGCTGCAGCACGTCGGGGAACTGAGAGAACAGATCCTCGGTGCAGAGCAGAATGTCGTCGAAATCGACGGCCGCCGCGTTCCGGAGCATCTGCTGATAGCGGCGATAGCCCAGCGCCGCCAGGTGTTCCTTGTCGGTCTGGGCCAGCGCCGCGGCCTGCGCTGGCCGCACGCAGTGCGACTTCCAGCTGCTGATCTGGTACAACAGGTCGCCGGGGCGCATCGTCTGGGTGCCGACCCGGATGTCGCGGAGCACCGATCGCGCGATGCTCTCCTGGTCACCCCGGTCGCAGATCGCGAAGCGATCCGGGTACCCCAGGCGGCGAATGTGCCGCCGCAGGACCTTCATGCTGTGCGCGTGGAAGGTCGACACCTGCGGGCGCGACGCGCGGCGTCTGCCCAACAGCTTCGCCACCCGCTCCTGCATCTCCGCAGCCGCTTTGTTGGTGAACGTGACCGCCAGAATCCGCTCGGGGACCACCCCGTGCCGGATGAGTTCCGCAATGCGGAACGTCACCACTCGGGTCTTGCCGGTGCCCGCACCCGCCAGCACCAACAGCGGCCCCGAGAGTGTCGAGACGGCTTGCTGTTGGGCAGGGTTCAAGGCGGCGCACATGGCCAGAGATCCTACCAGGAATCGCGCCGCGCGGAAGGGGCGCGGGCACGCTGCCCTCACGCTGTCCTGGTCTGCCGAAACCCGGCAAACGGGCGTCCGGCGGTTCGCCAATTGCCAACGCCCCGCCCCTGGCCCTCGTCCCCGGCCTCCCTGCTATTGACGGTTTTCCCAAACGAGCCATATACTTACGCCTTCAGTGCAGGGCGGTTTCTTGTCTTCTGTGGCGGCGCGAGGGACGTGCTGCAGAGAGACCGCACGGCGGCAGTGCCGCAACCCTTCGACGCTACGGCTGATCATGAAATCCAAACGACGACACGAATTGCAGACCAACCAATTGGCCGATCAACTCGGACTGTGGATCGAACAGGTCCGGCCGTACACCACCGCGACGGTGGTGGTAGTCGGCGTGCTGTTGCTGATCCTGGCCGCCTGGTACTACTTCGCCGCCGGTCACGAGCGGAAGCAGGCGGAGAGCTGGCGGCAGTACATGCTGGCCGGCACGAATCCCCAGGGGGATATCGTGGACGATCTGAGTTATGTGGCCGACGAGTACGGCGATACGCAGGCCGGCTTGTGGGCGGCGCTGACCGCGGCCGACGTCGAGTCGGTGCGCGGCATCCGCCTGATGTTTTCCGACCGCGCCGCCGCAGAAACCGCGTTGAATTCCGCCAAGGGGCACTACCGGGCGATCCTCGAGAACAAGCAGACGGCCGGCCATCCGCTGCTGACCAGTCGCACGCATTTCGGACTGGGTCAGACGTACGAAGCGCAGAGCGAGCTGGACGAAGCCAAGAAGCACTACGCGGCCGTCGTGGAGAGTGACCGGGAGAACGGACTGGGCCAAGCCGCGCAGAAGCGTCTGGAGCGACTCGAGCTGGCGGCCACACGCAAATGGTACAACTGGTTCGACAACCAGAAGCCGGCTCCACGGGACCTGGGAGCCGGTCCTCCGTCGGGCAGTCCCCTGGGGGCTCCCGCGTCCGACCTGGGCGCGCTGCCTGAGGGTCCGAGCCAGGACTTCCTGGAGGACGATGCAGCGACCACACCGCCAGCGGACGCGTCCCCCGCACAGGATCAGCCGGCCAACACTGCGCCGGAAGACACTGCACCGGCCGAGTCGGCGGCACCAGCGCAGCCGGCACCAGACGCCTCTCCGGCGGAGACGCCCGCCGAGTGACATCGCTCGAGTGCGGGCGGCGGCCAGTCCGTAGCGGACAGCACGTCCGCCCGGGAAGAGCGCGGCGCTGCCGCCTTCAGGCTGGCAGTCCAGCCGGTTCGCCACCGTATTGCGGCATCCACGCATGACCTCCGAACAACCGACGGAATTCCTGGTCGAGGCCGCCGAAGCCGGCCGGCGGCTGGATGTGTTCCTCGCGGGCCGATGCCCGACGCACAGCCGCGTCCAGTTGCGCCGCGCCATCACGGACGGCGCAGTGCTGGTCGATGGCCAGCACGCCAAACCGGCCTACCGCCTGAACGCCGGACAACGCGTCACGCTGGTCGTGCCGGCCCTGCCGCGCGAGTCCCCGGCGCCGGAACCGATGGCGCTGGCGCTGCTGTACGAAGACGAGGATCTGGCGGTGGTCAACAAGCCGCCCGGCTTGGTGGTCCATCCCAGCCGCGGGCATCTCGGCGGCACCCTGGCCAACGCCCTGGCGTATCACTTCCAGCAGCTC
>DAISIS010000655.1:0-2897 GCA_036821925.1 Pirellulaceae bacterium | reverse complement strand
GCGGCGCGGATGGAAGTATCGCTCAATTGTCCACACGTCCAGTTGGCGGACGGCGCAGGCATGTGTGGCGGTGAGGCGCCTACGCAGGTCACGCGCGGCGATGGCCCTGAGAGCAGCTGGCTGTGCAGTTATCCCCCAGCCAGGCTGGCCAACGGGACGGTGCTGGAACGGGTGCTGTGCGCCGACTGGTCGGCGCGCGAAGGCGTCCTGCGCAAGTGGCTCCGCCTGCGCGTGGTGACTGGTGATGTCCCGGTGAAGATCGACGAGATCGTACTGGAGACGCTCGACGCCTCGCAGCTGACGCGCGAATACCGGCCCGGTCCGCCCCAGAGCTACCCGCTGTTCTTTCCCGGCTTCTTTGCCGGCATCGAGTTCCCTGTAGCGTCCACCCGAGTCGAGGGGCAGCGGGCCACACTGGGCCATCGCCCACTCTGTGTACTGTCGCCGCAGACCTGGTACGAGAGTCGCCGCGCGGTGTATGGCCCGGCGCCCGCCGGCGGCGAGGTGCTGGCATTCCACCAGTACGTGGAGCGGCATCGCCCGGCGCCGAAGGGGATGCACTTCAACTACAACTCGTGGTGGACGTCACCGGTGCCGTTCAGCGAGGCGGATATCCTGGGGCTGATGAAGCAATTTGAAGAGCGTCTCTATCGGCGACACGGCGTGGCATTCGACTCCTTTACGATCGACATGGGCTGGTCCGACCCGCACGGTGTGTGGGACATCAACCGCCGGCTGTTCCCGGACGAGTTCGCACAGATTCAGGCCGGTGCGGAAGCGATGGGTGCGCGGCTCGGACTGTGGACCTCGCCGTCAGCGTGTTACCCGCAGGCAGTGGATCCGCAGTGGGCACACGAGCACCGCTACGAAAGCGCCTCCGGCCACATGTTGAGCCTGGCTGGTGAGAAATACCGGAACAAGTACGGCTCCACGATTGCAGATTACATCGCGCGATTCCGGCTCGCCCAGGTCAAACTGGACGGGCTCTATCTGGGCGGCTCCGAGTTTCTGGCTGGCCTGTGGCCGGCGGAGGCAACGGCCGCGGGTGCGGCAGAGGCGTTCGACCGGATGCGTGCTGCGAATCCGGAAGTCTGGCTCGAAGCGACCTACAGCGCCTACGCCAGCCCCTGGTGGCTGTTCCACGTCAACTCGGTGATCGGCGGCTTTGGGGATGACTCGCCCCATGGCCGGGTGCCCTGCCCCGTCTATCGCGAAAGCTACACGACAGCGCGCGACTACTACAACCTGCAGGCGGCGGACCGGCTGCCTTCGCCCATTCCGGCGCAGGAGATTCTCGGCATCATCCACCAGACCGACGATCCGTTCCTGAACGACGCGGTCACGACGGTGCTGCGCGGCCATGCATTCATCTCGCTCTACATCAATCCGCGATACATGGATGACCGGCGCTACGCGATGCTGGCCCAGCTGATGAGCTGGTCCCGCCACAACGCGGCGCTGCTCACCGCGCCCAATACGCTTCCGCTGCGCCCGGCCACGTGGCTGCGCGACGGTACCCCCTGGCTCTCCCACACCGCGCCGATGCCGCGCGAGCCCTACGGGTATGCACATTGGGGCTCCGACCAGGGGCTGGTGCTGTTGCGCAATCCCTGGGTGGAGAAGCAGTCGTACACGCTGACCGTCGACCGGGCTTTGCAGCGCCCCGTCCACGCCGTGAGCTTGTATCCGGAACCACGCGTGTACGGGGACGGACTCAGTGGCGGCGAGCCCGTGACGATTGCGCTCGCTCCCTACGAAACGCTGGTGTTGTCGTTTGCGGCGGGTGCCGCACCCGCGGGATTGCCGCGCGCGACAGACGTAGTCGGGACAGCGTTGGCCGCTGCCGTGCCCCCCACGAAGACCACCATGCAGCGTGTGGTCTTTGAGCCGATCGAGGAGCCGTTGGGAGCGGACTACACCTCGCTGGCCCCGCCGTCCGGCACCGCAATTGAGATCCGCACAGACTTCACGCTGCCCCCGCCTGCCGGCGATACTCGCGTGCGTGTCCTGGCATTGCTGGAAGGCAAATCGGTGCCGGACGCCTGCGGTACGCTGACCGTCAACGGCCAGCAGGTACCCTGGCAGTCCAACCGCTCGGACGCCGGTTTTGTGGCCACCGGTGCGCCGGTCCCAGAATGCTGGCATTTCCTGGAGGCCACGGTGCCGGAATCCGGAACCGATGTGTCCCTGCAGCTGACCGCACAGGATCCCGGGGCCACCGCGTCGATCTGGCTCGTGGCAGACAAACCGGGCCAGGACACCGCGCCCCTGCCCGCGCGTCTGCCAGCGCCGGAACGGGTTTCGCTCGACAGCATCTGCGTCCTGCCACCCACACCGCTGACGGACGTGTCCGAAGAAACACACCAAGCCGCTCCGATGGAGAGGATCGACGGTGTGTTCCTCGACACGCTCGAACCGGTGCACAGCAAACAGGAGTGGGGCACGCTCCAGAAGAACCGCAGCGTCTGGGAGAAAGAGCTGACTATCGGTGGAAAGCGTTTTCGTCGTGGACTGGGGACACACGCAAACGGCGAGATCGTCTATAGCCTCGAGGGAGCATACCGCCGGTTTCTGGCGTGGGCCGGTCCCGACATGGCCACATACGGATCACTCGGTTTCACCGTGATCGTGGACGGCCAGAAACGCTGGGCGTCCGGCAAGATGGTCCGTGGCGATGCGCCCAGACAAGTCGATGTCGACATCACGGGTGCCAAAGAGCTGCGTCTCGTCGTCGACGATTCCGGTAACGGCATCGCAGGCGATCATGCCAACTGGGCCGACGCACAGTTGTTGCGATAGCGCGCTGGTGAGCCCTGTGTGGCTATCTCCCGGTTCGAAGCCGGGCGGTCACGCCTCGGAGAGGCGTCCGACAATAGCCAGGGGCAGCCTGCGGTGTT
>DAISIS010000654.1:0-2899 GCA_036821925.1 Pirellulaceae bacterium | reverse complement strand
ATCGGCCGCAAACGCCACGATCGCCAGGTTGGCGGTCGCCGCCTGGCCGACGGGCAGGAACACGGGGGTGAGGTTCTCCAGCGCGAAATCAGGCACGGCCGGAAAGCCGCCGTCGCTCAGGATGTACAGCGTGGCGGGCAGCGACTCGTCGACCGCCTGGTCCGCCTCCAGTCGGGTCAGGCCTGGGTTCGCCAGTCCGGCCGCGGCGCGCAGCGCTTCGCCGATGTCGGTGGACTGGCTGGTCGGCGCGATGGCTTCGATCTGGCGCCGCAGCAGGCGCCGGCTCTCCGTGAAGCTCTGCGTCTGGGCGGTGTCGGCGAACGCGACGATCATGGCGGCGTCCCCCGAGCGCATCTGGTCGACCAGCGTCAGGGCCCGGCGCTTCGCCTGCTCTAAACGGCTCGGCCGCGCGTCGGTGGCCGACATGCTGGCCGAGTTGTCAACCAGGATGATCAGGCGCTGCCCGGTCAGCTGCGTGCCGCGGCAGCCCGGCCGCAGGAGGGCCAGGAGCAACAGGAGGACCAGCAGCAGCTGCAGGAACAGCAGCAGATTGCGGCGCAACCGCTGCCAGATGGTGTTGACGTGCAGATCCTCGATCGTCCGGCTCCACAGATACGTGCTGGGGACCGTCAGCGGTTGCCGCCTGAGCTTCAGGAAGTACAGCAGCACGATCGCTACCGGCACGGCGCTCAACATCACCCACTGCCACCACGCCAGCGTGTTGAGGAAGCTCATCGCACCAGTCCTCGCTGACGCAGGTAGCGGGTCACGACGTCTTCCACCGGGACCGCGGTACTGGCCAGCATGTATACCATGCCGCGACGGGTGCAGAAGTCGCGGGCGCCTGCCACGAACGCAGCCAGCGTCTTCTGGTAGCGATCCAGCAGGGGACGGCTGACGGTCACGTCGGTCACCTCGCCGTCCTCGCAATCCACCAGGCGCAGATCACCCTTGATATCCGGCTCCAGCTCCTCCGGCGTCAGGATGTGGATCACGTACACATCCATGCGTTGAGCCAGCAGGACGCGCAGCGCCTGCTCATAGCCACGTTTATCCAGCAGGTCGGTCAGCAGGACCAGGATCCCCTTCCCGCTGTTGCGCAGCGCGAAATGCCGGAGGCTATCGGCCAGCGGCAGGTTCGCGCCAGGTTGCACGTCCGCCAGGAATTCGAGCATCTGCCAGAGGCTGCGGCGTCCGCGCAGCACCGGCGCCTGGGCGCGGCGGGAGCCGCCCAGCGTCTCCAGCTGGACGCGATCCGCGCGCACCAGGCCGATGAATCCCAGCGCCGCTGCCAGCTGCTTGGCATAGTGCAACTTGGTGGGGTCCCCGAAATCCATCGACGTGCTGGCGTCCAGCAGCGCAAAGAAGTGGAGATCCTCTTCCTCGCGGAACAGCTTCAGGAACAGCTTGTCGAGCCGCGCATAGAGGTTCCAGTCCATGAATCGCAGGTCATCGCCGGGCACGTAATTGCGGAAGTCCGCGAACTCGACGCTCTGGCCCTGGCGCCGACTGCGGCGTTCCCCTTTGAGTCGGCCCCGGAAGATCTTGCGCGTGACCAGCTCCAGCCGCTCCAGGCGGGCCAGCAGTTCCGGGCTCAACAGTTCCGACGGGTCGCGGGAGTCAGGCATGGTGCGCAGCTCTTTCGGGCTCTGCGCCGGTCCGGGGCGCCGCCGGGGCAGCGTCCCCCTTCTCCGCGACGGCCGCCAGGATCTCGAGCAGCACCTGGTCAGTGTCCACCGACTCGGCCTCCGCTTCGAAGTTCAGAATGACGCGATGCCGCAGGGCCGGCAGGAAGACACGCCGCACATCCTCAAAACTGACGTTGTAGCGGCCTTCCAGCAGCGCGCGGACCTTGGCGGCCAGCGCCAGGGTCTGGGCGCCGCGCGGGCTGGCACCCCAGCGCAGATACTGGTTCGTCATCGGCCGCGCATAGTCGCCGCCCGGATGCGTGGCCAGCGTGAGACGCACGATGTAGTCCTGCACGTGCTGCGCCAGCACGACCTCGCGGACCAGTTGCTGCCACCTGAGAATCTCCGGGCCGTCCATCACCCGCTCGGGACAGACGTCCACGCCGCGCGTCGTGCGGTGGACAATCTCGGACAGCTCCTCGCGACTGGAATACCCCACCAGCACCTTGAAGAAGAAGCGATCCACCTGCGCCTCGGGGAGCGGATACGTCCCCTCCTGCTCGATCGGATTCTGCGTGGCCATCACGAAGAACGGCCGCGCGAGATCATAGCGTTTGCCGCCCAGCGTGACCGTGGACTCCTGCATCGTCTCCAGCAGCGCCGACTGCGTCTTGGGCGTGGCCCGGTTGATTTCGTCGGCCAGGCAGATCTGCGTGAACACCGGGCCCGGCTGGAATTCGAACACCCGCTTCCCCTCGGGGGTCTCCATGACCATGTTCGTGCCCAGAATGTCAGCCGGCATCAGGTCGGGCGTGAACTGGATACGGTTGAACTGGAGGTTCAGCGTCTGGGCCAACGTCCGGATGAGCAGCGTTTTGCCCAGGCCGGGGACACCTTCCAGCAGGCAGTGCCCGCCGACAAACAGGCAGGTGAGCACGCCGTGGATGATGTCGTCATGCCCGACGATCACCCGGGCAATCTGCTGGTGTACGGCCCGATACCGGACGCGGAATTCTTCCGCCTGCTGCTGGAGGGTTTCGGCAACGCTCATCGATGCTCCCTGTGGTAGAGCCTGGTGCTGAAAGGTCGCGATCTGTAGGCCACCGGCGCCGCCCAGGCCGCGGGATGCCGCGCGCCGGGCCAGAGCCGCCGCTGGATGTCTGGTTCGTGCGTTTCGTGCGTCTTACCTCTTGTGCTTCCGATCCCGTTCTGCGCGGGCCTGCTTCTTGGCCTCCAGCAGCCGGGCCGTGTAGCTGCCCCCGTCCGACTCC
>DAISIS010000653.1:0-2913 GCA_036821925.1 Pirellulaceae bacterium | reverse complement strand
CCCTGCGTGCTGCGCGACTTCTCCGCCCGCTCGGCTTCCTGCTGCGCGGTCTGAGCCCGTCGGTGGGCCTGAAACACCTCCCGCTGCCGCTCAGCCAATCGCTCCGCCAGCTCCGGCCGGCCCTGCTCCCGCAGTTCGGCGATCCGCCGTTTGACCATTTCGAGCTGCGGTTGGAGCATTTCCTGCAGCCGGGCGCCAGTCTCGCGCGCGTAGTCGTGGATCTTCTGCTGCAACGCCTCGGCCGCCTCGTCACGCTCCCCCACGATCGCCTCAATCCACTCCCGGTACAGGTCGTGGAATTCCTGCCGCCACGCCTCCGCGGGGGGACGCTCGTGCGGACCTGCGTCCGCCACCTGATCGGCCTGTTGGAAGAGCTCCTGCACTTCCTGCTCCAGACGCTGCGCCGCCTCGTGATCCCCTCGGTCCCGCAGGTGCTGGACCTTCTCCTGCAAGGCGTGTGCTCGGTCACGAATGTCGTTCGCCTGCCGCTCGTCCGCCTGGGCTGCTGCAGCCCACAGCATTCCACCGAGCAACAGTGCCAGGATCGGTTGCATGCCGTTTCGCATTGCCGTGCTCCCTCGTGTCATGGCCAGATACCACCTTCGCCGCTAGACTCGAGCATCGGCCAGTCCGGGCGGGGTGTCAAGACGCGCAGCTCGATTCGTCCCCCGTCGCCCCGGCCCATGTATTGCCTCGAGCCGGAGCGTCGGCTACAACCGCAATCAGTCGTGGGGGGAAAAGAGACGAAGTGGTGGGAGGGATGGTCATGCGATTGTGCCGTTTTCAGCACGCGGGGCGGCCGGCGGTCGGGTTCTACTTCGACCAGTACGTCGTGCCGCTGGATCAAGCGGCGCGGCAGCACGCGGAGACGACCCACCAGCAGCTGACGCTGCCGGCCGGGGACGAACTGCTGCCGCTGCTTCCGCACGGCGCGGCGCACGAAGCGGCACGGACGCTTTACGGGTGGGTCGAACGCCAGGGCAGCGGGCTGGACACCCGGTCGCGACTGGCCGTGGAGAGCGTGCAGTTGCTGGTTCCTGTCCCGCGCCCCAACAAGCTGTTCCTGCTGGCGGGAAACTATGCGGAACATATTGAGGAGGGTGGGGGAGTGGCGGCCGTGCGCGCGCATACGTTTCCGTACGTGTTCATGAAGCCCCCCACCACCACGCTGACCAACCCGGGCGATCCGGTCGTGATCCCCGCCGTGTCGCCGGCGGCGATTGACTGGGAAGTGGAATTGGCGGTGATCATCGGACGCCGCTGCAAAGGAGTGGCGGAGGGCGAATCGCTCCAGCAGGTGGCAGGCTATACCGTCATCAATGACATATCTGATCGCGAATTCCATCCGAATCGCGACCGGCAGCAGCGTGAGAACGATGAGTTCTTCGATTGGCTGCACGGCAAATGGCACGACAGCTTCTGCCCGTGCGGGCCGTGCGTCACCGCTGCCGATGCCGTCGCCGACCCCCAGGATCTGCCCCTGCAACTGCGACTTAACGGTCAGTTGCGGCAGGATTCATCGACGGCCCGGCAGATCTTCCCAGTCGCCGCCGTGATCGCATTCCTTGCGAGCTTTGTGACGCTCGAACCGGGCGATATTATCTCGACCGGCACGCCGGCCGGGGTCGGAGCCACCACGCAGACCTACCTGCAGCCCGGCGACCGGCTGGAAGCGACTGTTGGACAGATCGGGACCTTGGTGAGCCCCGTGGTGGCGGCGGGCGCGTGAGCGCGGCCGCCGTTACGCCTCGAGTTCGGACGCCGCGCGGCTCGCCCGAGCACGCAGTTTCTCAATGGCCCGGATTTCCAGCTGCCGGATCCGTTCCCGCGATAGTCCGAGCTGGTCCGCCAAGGTCTGCAGCGTCGCGCGGCCGGCACCTTCTGCAAGCCCGTACCGCGATTTCAGAATCGTCTGCTCACGCGGCTCCAGCTCTCCGATCCACTGCGAGACACCGGACATGCGCGCCGAATACTCGCGTTCGCGATGCCGCGGATGCTCCAGCCTCTCACAGATCACGATGTCGGCCGCCAGATACTCGCGCGTCGCGCGGCGCAGCTTGTGTTGCCGCGATACGTACCGGTTCAGATTGTGCCGGATGGCATTCGTCGCGTAGGTGCTGAAACGGTAGCCGCGATCCGCATCAAAGATCTCCACACACCGCAACAGCGTCACGTGCGCCTCCGACAACAACTCGTCGAGACGAAACTCCGCATTGGCATACTGGCGCGCCACGGCCACGGCCAACTTGGAAAACACCTGCACCAGGTAGTTACGCACCCGTGTCGACTGGTGCAACAGCTGGTCGATCGCGTCCACCGCATCCTCGCAACAGATGTCGTCCTGGACCATCTGCCGGAGTCGTTCGGCACGGTGCTTCAGGTAGTTCATGCGCCGGAAAAGCCCCGCCTCCTCCTGCGCCGTCAGGCGGCGCGACGCCGCCGTCTCGGCTGAGACACACCCTACCTGCCGCACCTGCGACCAGTCGCTCGCCACATACTCGATCCGCTGGTCAAGCCTCTGTCTGCGCACCGCGCATACGATAGGTACGCGCGCCTCTGCCACGCCCGGCCGACCGCCCGCCGCCCGGCCGGCCGACCGTGGACCCCTGCGCTCAATTGCCGTCGCTGTGACCATGTGCCCACCCCCTCATTTCGCTCCCACACCGGCCGGCGGCCCCGCAGCCGCACCCCGCGGCACACACTCCCTCCGCGAATACGAATTAATCAATATTAGTATTTGAAAATTGCCTAAAATCAAGGGTTACGCGAAGGGAGGAGTGTGGGTGGGGCGGGGGGGCGGGCGGCCGGGTGCGCGTGCTTGGGCTGGCCAGGGGTGGGGGCCGGACCGGGGCGGGGGCCAGCCAGGTGGCTCGTAAGTCTTTGCGATTCAGATGCTTGCACTTCGTGTCGGCG
>DAISIS010000652.1:0-2913 GCA_036821925.1 Pirellulaceae bacterium | reverse complement strand
AACCCCTCCCCCTGCTCGGTCGGCCGGAACCAGACGCGGTCGCCCGCCGCCACCACGTGCCGCTGATCGGTGCTCAGCGACTTGAGCAGCCGGCGCATGGCGCAGCGAAACTGCTGGCCGGTGTCGTCCTGGACCACGCTCGCCAACCCGTGCACGACCAGGACGCGTCCCGGCCGGCAGAGGGCGTGATCCACATCGAGCTGCACGTCGAAACTGCTGTCCGGGTCCGCCGCTACAGCGCCGCGGATCGTGCGTTTGCGCGTCAGGTCCCCCTTGCCGCTGACCCGTTCCGTCTGCGGCGCCTGCTCCTGCTTCTCCAGATCCTCGCGGGCGTACTGCCGCGTGATGTCTCCGCCGCGTGCACGCGTGTTGTGGTGCTTGCGGAACTCCGTGCGGATCTTGCGCTGTTTCTTCTTGCTGCTCACAGCTCACCCATGGACCGACGGGCCGATCAGCTGTTCAATTTCCCGTTCTGTGAGTTCTTCGGAGGCCAGCAGCGCCTGGGTCAGCGTCTCCAGCTGCTCGCGGTGATCCACCAGCAGCTTTTCGGCGTCTTGGGCCGCGACGTGCAGGATCCGCGCCACTTCCTCGTCGATCAACTCCATCGTGTGCTCGCTGAACATCCGCTGCCGGTGGATCTCCCGGCCCAGAAACGGGTCCTCGTCGGAGATCTTGTAGCTCACCGGGCCCAGCCGTTCGCTCATCCCCCAGTGCGTCACCATGCGGCGGGCGACGCTGGTGGCCCGTTCCAGATCGTTTTCGGCGCCGGCCGTCGTTTCGTGGTAGATCAGCTTCTCGGCGGCCCGCCCGCCCAGCATGACGACCAGGTGATCGCGCAGTTCGTGCTCGGCAATGCTCAACCGATCCTCGGTTGGAATGGTGTGGGTTCCGCCGAGCGCGCGGCCGCGCGGGATGATCGTCACCTTGTGCACGCGGTGCGCGCCGGGCGACGTCCAGGCGGCCAGCGTGTGCCCCGCCTCGTGATAGGCGGTCTTCTCCTTCTCCTTGTCCGACAGGACCTCCTCGCGTTTGGCACCCATCAGGACCTTGTCGCGGGCATAGTCGAAGTCGGCCATCGTGACCCGATTGGTGTCCTGCCGCGCCGCCCACAGCGCCGCCTCGTTAACGATGTTCCGGATGTCCGCACCGGTCAGGCCGACCGTGGCGGCCGCCAGCCGGCTCAAGTCGACATCGTCCGCCAGCGGCACATCCCGCACGTGGACCTTGAAGATCTCCAGGCGCCCCTTGAGCGTGGGCCGATCGACCGTGATGTGACGGTCGAACCGGCCGGGGCGCAGCAGGGCGGGGTCCAGCACGTCCGGCCGGTTGGTCGAGGCGAGCACGATCACCGAGTCGTTCTGCGCGAAGCCGTCCATCTCGCTCAGGATCTGGTTGAGCGTCTGTTCGCGTTCGTCGTGCCCGCCCCCCAGGCCAGCGCCGCGTTGGCGCCCCACCGCGTCGATCTCGTCAATGAAGATGATGGCCGGTGAGTTCTCCTTCGCCGTCTTGAACAGGTCCCGCACGCGGCTGGCCCCGACCCCGACGAACATCTGTATGAACTCGGACCCGGTCACCGAATAGAACGGGACACTGGCTTCGCCGGCCACGGCGCGGGCCAGCAGCGTCTTGCCGGTGCCGGGCGGCCCGTTGAGCAGCACCCCTTTGGGGACGCGGCCACCGAGGCGCTGGAACCGGTCCGGATTCCGCAGATACTCGACAATCTCCTCCAGGTCCGCTTTGACACCTTCCAGCCCGGCCACGTCCTTGAATGTCACCGGCTGCGATACGGCTTCGTAGCGCTTCGCCGGGCTCTTGCTGAACCCCATCAGGAACCCGCCACCCATCATCTGGTCGCGCGTCCGGCGATACGAGAACCAGAAGAAGGCAAACAGCGCCAGCGGCACCAGCAGCACGAACATGTAGAACATGAGCAACGCGTTGCTGGGCGGCTCGATCTCCAGCTTGATCCCCTTGCTCCGCAGCAGGTCGACCAGCTGCTGGCGCGACTCCCCTTCCTGCGGCAGGACGACCCGGAAGTGCTTCTGCAACTGCTTCTGCGGATCCCCCTGCTTCGGCTTGCCCTCCCGATCGATCCAGTCGAACTCCGGCGGCGGCTGCTGGAACACACCGTTGGCATCCTGGCCGCCGATCTGCACGTACACGACGTTGTTCTGCTCGATCTGCTCCAGGAAGAACGAATACGGGATCGTCGACCGCCGCGGCCCCTGCGCGAAGATCAAGGCGATCGCCATGATGCCGACGATGACCAGCAGCACCCAGACGTTGGGGCCGGGGCGGCGAATCGCCGCCTTCAATTCGCCGCCCGGTTTGCGGCTGTCGCGTGACGAGTTCTCCATTACCGTCCTTCCAACGTCCTGCTCTGGGTTCTTCAATGCTGCCCGCTGAGGGGTACGCCAATTGTATAGCACCCCTGGCGAAATTGCGATGCACCCCGCGGCGGTTAGCGGCCCCCCGAACCGCCCTCTGTACAGCGCCGGAACAGCGCCTGCTGGTCGGCCGTCACGCCGGCTGCGGGCCGACCTCCTGCGCCGCGCGCGGGCCCGCCGCTGGCGGGCACGCGTTGCGTCAGCTCGTCGAGTTCACCGGGGGTGAAGATGTCGGCGGCGCGGACGCGATAGCCGGCTTCGGCCGCCCGCAAGAGATGCTGCACCAGAGCGGCGTGGTCGAGCCCGCGAATCCGCGCGCACTCGGCGAGCGAACATCCGGCGTCGATCACGCGCCAGGTCCAGAAATAGTCTGGACGCGTCGCCGGATCGGGATCGGCCGTGCCGGCCGCGTCCGGTCGCCCGACGGCCGCTGGCAGCGGCGTCGCGCTGGCCCGGCCGGCGTCCCCGTCCGGCTCGGTCCCGCTCTGCGCGTGGGGCGCAGGCTGTGGCGCCGCGGGCTGTGGCG
>DAISIS010000651.1:0-2925 GCA_036821925.1 Pirellulaceae bacterium | reverse complement strand
GGGGGGCGCGTGGACCTACTTGCCCACGACCGTCATGTTGTCGCGGTGGATGACCTCGTCGTACGGGCGATGCCCCAACACCTGGGCGATCCGGTCGGACCGCAGGCCCTTGATTCGCTGCACGTCTTCGGCGTGGTAATTCGACAGGCCCCGGGCGATCTCGCACCCCTGCTGGTCGGACAGTGTGACGAGGTCCCCCTTGCGGAAGGTGCCCCGGATATCCACGATGCCTGCGGCCAGCAGGCTGCGTCCCTGCTGGACGATCGCCTGCCGCGCGCCGGCGTCCACGACGATCGTGCCGCACGACTGGGCGGAGAAGCCGATCCAGCGTTTCCGCGGGCTGATCGATTTGCCCTGGGCGAGCACCAGTGTGCCGACCACTTCGCCGCGGAGGATCTGTTCCAGCACGCCGGTGCGCCGGCCGCTGGCGATGATCACATTCTCGCCCGCCATGGTCGCGATGCGTGCCGCGTTGAGCTTGCTCAGCATACCCCCCTTGCCCAGCCCGGAACGCCGGTCGCGGACGTAGGAATACACGGTGTCGTCGAGTTGTTTGACGGTCGAAATCAGCTGGGCGTCGCCCTGCGCTGGATCGCCGCTGTAGAGCCCGTCCACATCGGAGAGGATCACCAGGAGCGGTGCGCGCAGAAGGCTGGTCACCAGCGCGGCCAGCCGGTCATTGTCGCCGAACGTGGCCACCAATTCGTCCACCGCCACCGTATCGTTCTCGTTGATGATCGGCACGGCCTGGAAGTCAAGCAGTGCCAGGATCGTATTGCGCACGTTCAGGTAGCGTGTGCGATCATCGACGTCGTCGGCCGTCAGCAGCACCTGGGCGGCGGTGCGCCCGTGTTTGCGGAAGGTCTGGTCGTAGGCTTCGATCAGCCGGGCCTGCCCCACCGCTGCCACCGCCTGCAGGCGGGCCACGTCCTGCGGGCGCCGCGTGAGCCCCAGCTGGCTCATCCCGGCTCCGACCGCGCCCGAGCTGACCAGTACGACGTGCCGGCCGGTGTCCAGGATCTGACAGATTTCCTCGCCCAGCCGGGCGATCCGCGATTCGTCGAGTGTCCCGTCCTCGTGTGTCAGCACGCGCGTGCCGACCTTGACCACGATAGTGTCCGCCGCGGTGGCAACTTCCTGGCGCAGAAGATCAGTCATGGGTCGCAAGTCATCCCGGAAAAGAGATCATGTCCCGTACCGAAGGGGAATGTAGCGTGCCGGCGGCCCACGGAGAAGACGAGTCCCGGAAGGAAAATGCCCCCCGGCGACTCGGTTGTGGATACGCGTCCGGGCGCCTACAATGCAATGGTTGGCAGGTGGGAGCGACGGAGCTGACGCTGGCAGGGCCAGTGCAGCCCGGTTCGGACCGCTCGCGCCATCTCTGCTCCCTGCGGCGTTTCAGAGAGCGACAGGACGTCGAGCGACCGGCCGCCGCGCGAGATCTTCGGACCATGAGCGAAATTCACGACGAATGCGGCGTGGCCGCCATCTACCATCTGCCTCACAGCGCTCCTAGCCCGTTATGTGGGGATTGCCGTCCGTGGGAGATTTCCCGTCTGCTGCCGCGGATGCTGCTGGACATCCAGAACCGTGGTCAGCTGGCCGCGGGCATCACGACCTACGATCCGTCGCGTGACCAGCTGATTGACACCCACAAGGATGTGGGCACGGTGAGCGAGGTATTTCGGCTCTCCCACCCGGGCAAACGCGAATCGCTGATGCAGGAATACGCCGGGCTGGCAGCGATCGGCCATGTGCGGTATGCCACGTGCGGCCGGGACGACAAAAGCTACGCCCAGCCGTTCGAGCGGTACCATCTGCGGAAGCACAAGTGGTTCAGCTTTGCCTTCAACGGCCAGCTGGCCAACTACACGGCGCTGCGCGATCGGCTGCTGGCCGACGGCGACCACCACCTGGCGCGCGAGACGGACACGGAAATCATCATGCACGAGGTGAGTCGCGAGCTGTCGTTCGAGACGAAGCCGCGCCTGGTGGACGTGATGCGCAGCATCAGCAGCCGGTTCGATGGCGCGTACAGCCTCGTGTTTCTCAACGCTTGCGGTGACATGATGGTGGCGCGCGATCCGCTGGGCATCAAGCCGCTGTGCTACGCCAAGGAAGGGCCGCTGTTTGCCGCCGCCAGCGAGAGTGTGGCGCTGGTGAATCTCGGTTTCCAGCCGGAGAGCGTCCGGGCGGTGCCCCCCGGGCAGCTGATCTCGATCGTGGACGGGGAGTTCCGGATCGAGCCGTTTGCTCCGTCGCCGCGCAAAGCCCATTGCTTTTTCGAGTGGATCTATTTCGCCAACGTCGCCAGCACGCTCGACGGACGCAGCGTATACCTGTCCCGCACGGCGCTGGGGGGAGCCCTGGCGCGGCTCGAGAAAGCCGATGGCCGCGTCCCGCTCGACGACGGCCAGACGATTGTGGTCCCGGTGCCCGACACGAGCAAGGCGGCCGCGGACGCCATGGCGTATGAGCTGGGCATTCCCGCGCGCGAAGGGCTGATCCGCAACCGGTACTCGGGCCGCACGTTCATTGAAGCGGGCGACGACCGGAGGAGAAAGGCCGAGACGAAGTACACGCCCCTGCGCGAAGTGCTGGCCGGCAAACGCGTGCTGCTGGTGGAGGACTCCATTGTCCGATCGACCACCATGAAGGTGTTGCTGCACCGCATCCGGGAGTTGGGCGGGGCCCGCGAGATTCACGTGCGTGTGGCCTGCCCCCCGATCGTTGCGCCGTGCTTCTACGGCATCGACATGTCGCGGATTGCCGAGTTGTTCGCGCCCCGGTTCCTGCAGGGGCAGCCGTTGACCGACGAGATCCAGGCGCGCATGGCGGCCGAACTCGGCTGTGACTCCCTCCGCTACCTCCCGGTCGACGCGGTGGCTGCGGTGCTCCGCAGGCACGGTACGGCTCGTCGGTTGC
>DAISIS010000650.1:0-2926 GCA_036821925.1 Pirellulaceae bacterium | reverse complement strand
CAACATGGACTTTGTGCTCCGCGACGCCTACATGTCGGGGTACAGCCAGAAGGCGTTCGATCTGGAACGTCTGCTGCACTACAGTTTCTTCAGCCACGAGGGGCTGACGATCCACGACCGCGGCATGAACGCTCTGATGCGTTTCATGGCGGTGCGCGCCGAGCTGTTTCGGGCCGTCTATTTCCACCGGACCGTCCGGGCCATCGACCTGGCGTTGACTGACCTGTTTGCCGACAGCCGGCAGTTGCTGTTTCCCGGCAATCCGCTGGAACATCTGGAGGAGTACCTGGAATTCACGGAATGGTCGCTCTTGCGGGACGTCTCGCGCTGGTCGCAGTCGGAGGTGGCCTCCACCCGCGAGCTGGGGGCACGCTGGCAGCAGCTGTTGCGCCGCGAAATCCCGTGGAAGATGGTGGTGCAGCGGACGCGGGTTTTCGAGGATGGCGATTCGGAGGGGGCGAGCATATTCAGCGAGACGCGGTTCGTCGAGCAGAAGCTGCGGGAACTGTTGCCGGTTGAGCTGCGGGACCAGCCGCTGCGGGTGGACATTGCGCGGCACATCGAGCGACCGCACACGCGCGGGCCCAGCGGCGGGCAGAACTTCCTGTACGATTCAGCCTGCTGCCAAGTGCGGCTGCTCGGCACGCACGAACTCTACGCGCGGCTGCCGACGAGCCTGCGGATCTGCCGGATCTACGCGACCGATGACACCTGCACGGCGGAGCTGACCCGCGCACTGGACGCGCTGATCAGCGGCGCCTATGACGATCCCACCAACATGTGAGCAGACGCATGACGCAGACACACGACCGATACGAGAACCCGCTCATCGCCCGCTACGCTTCGGCGGCCATGGCCCAGCTGTGGAGTGACCAGCGGAAGTTCAGCACCTGGCGCAAGCTGTGGGTCATCCTGGCGGAAGCGGAGCAGGCGCTGGGGCTGGACATCCGCGATGCGCAGATCGCAGAGATGCGCGGCGCGGTCGAGCAGATCGATTTCGAGGCGGCCGCCCGCTACGAACGGGAATTGCGGCACGATGTCATGGCGCACATCTACGCGTTCGGCGACCAGTGCCCGGCCGCGCGCAAGATCATTCACCTCGGGGCCACCAGCTGCTTCGTCACCGACAACACCGACCTGATCCTGATGCGTGAAGGGCTGGAACTGATCCGTGACCGGCTGGTCCGCGTCATCGATCGGCTGGCGCGGTTCGCCGCCGCGCAGCGGGATGTGGCCTGCCTGGGCCTCACCCACCTGCAACCGGCCCAGCCGACGACGGTCGGCAAACGGGCCTGCCTGTGGGCCTACGACCTGGTCCTGGACCTGGCCGAGATCGAGCATCGGCTGGCCACCCTCCGGGCGCGCAGCACGAAAGGCACCACCGGCACGCAGGCGAGCTTCCTGGCGTTGTTCGATAACGACCATGCGCGGGTCCGGGCGCTGGAACAACGTGTGGCGGAGCAGATGGGATTCTCCTCGACCTTCGCCGTCACGGGCCAGACCTACTCCCGCAAGGTCGACGTGCAGATCGTCGACACCCTCTCGGGGATCGCTCAGAGTGCCCACAAAGCGGCCACGGATCTCCGCCTGCTGGCCGGGCGCAAGGAGGTCGAAGAACCGTTCGAGACGAAGCAGATCGGCTCTTCGGCCATGGCCTACAAACGCAATCCCATGCGGTCCGAACGGATCTGCGCCCTGGCCCGCTTCGTCCTGAGCCTGCAATCCAGTCCGCCCCAGACGCTGGCGACCCAGTGGATGGAACGCACGCTGGACGACAGCGCCAACCGGCGCCTGGTGATTCCGCAGGCGTTTCTGGCCGTCGACGCGCTGCTGATCGTCTACCACAACATCGCGGCCGGCCTGGTCGTCTACCCGCACGTCATCGCCCGGCACTTGCGCGAGGAGCTGCCGTTCATGGCCACCGAGAACATCCTCATGGCGGCCGTGTCGGCCGGGGGGGACCGCCAGATGCTGCACGAACGGATCCGCCAGCACAGCCAGGCGGCTGCCCAGCACGTCAAGCAGGAGGGGGGGCAGAACGATCTGCTGGAACGTCTGATGCGCGACACCGCGTTTGCTGGCCTCGATTGGGACGGTGTCCTGGAGCCGTCGCGGTATGTGGGACGAGCGCCCCAGCAGGTGAATGAGTTCCTCGCGGAGATCGTCGAGCCGATCCGGCAGCGCTATGCCGCGTGCCTGCAGTCGCCCGACGAAGATGGAGAGGTGCGCTTCTGAGCCTGCCGTGTGAGCCGGCGCCAACTACACGCTCAAGGGCGGGCCGTCACGGATCGGTCCACGGTGCGGCTCACCGCCGTTGACTCTGCGGCAGGGACTATCGCCTCCGTGTGGGGGAAAATTGACGGCAACTGCCACAAACCGATAATAAGACCTGCCTATTTCCCCCAAGAGGGGCCACCCTGCGAAGAAGCGGATTTTTCCATCTCAGCCGAGCCTGGCAGCAGTGTGCTCGCCATCGACGAGCTGGCTGAGTACCCGACAATCTCGAAATCGACACTTTACAGACCAGCACAGGAGGGCAGCATCCCCGGCCAGAAGGTCGGCAAGCAACGGCGGTTCCACAAGGACACTTTCGAACTGACACCATGAAACTCACGCCGTATCACGCGAAACACATCGCCCACGAATTGACCCGGCGTTGTGCGTCCGACAAGGGCCGACTCCCGCGCAATAATCCCAGAGAGGGACAAGACGATGAAGATTGAGTCGATACGACTGAAGAATTTCAAGACATTTCGGAATGTCCACCTTCAGGAACTCCCGAATCTCTGCGTGGTGGTGGGAGCCAATGGCTCGGGTAAGTCCACGCTCTTCGATGTGTTCGGATTCCTCCACGACTGTCTGAAGGGAAACGTGCGACAGGCTCTTGACGCCCGGGGCCGTTTTCAGGAGGTCATCAGCCGTGATT
>DAISIS010000649.1:0-2930 GCA_036821925.1 Pirellulaceae bacterium | reverse complement strand
CACGGCCGAGGGCATTCTCCCGGTGGCCGAACCGCTGCCCGGCACTCCGGTCCCCATCGATGTCCTCGTGGAAGAAGCCCGCACCGGCCGGTTCATGTTCGGCGCGGGAATCAACTCGGACGCCGGCGTGACCGGCCAGTTCACGGTGGACGAGCGGAACTTCGACCTCTTCGGCTTCCCCCGCAGCCTGTCCGACGTCTGGTCCGGCGAAGCGTGGCGTGGTGCCGGCCAGGGGTTTCGCCTGGAAGCCATGCCGGGCACCGACGTGCAGCGGTATCTGGTGAGTTTCACCGAGCCCTACCTGCTCTCGACCCGCGTGAGTCTGACCGCCAGCGGCTTCCTGTACGACCGCAGTTACTACGACTGGGACGAAAACCGCGTGGGGGGCCGACTCGGACTCGGCTATCGACTCACGCCGGACCTGTCGGTCTCCGCGTCGCTGCGCATGGAGGATGTCGACGTAACCGATCCGCGCGTGCTGGGCATCCCTGCGCTGGACCGCGTCCTGGGCAGCAACGACGTGTACAGCGGCCGCTATACGCTGCGTCACGACACGCGCGACCTGCCGTTCCTGCCCACCGAAGGACACTTGTTCGAGATGTCCTTCGAGAACGCGTTCGGCGAGTACGACTATCCGCGCGGCGAGCTGGACTACCGCCGCTACTTCCTCGTGCGCGAACGGCCGGACGGTTCCGGCCGCCACGTGCTGGCCGCCAGCATCGGCGGTGGCGTCTCCGGCACCAACACGCCGCTGTTTGAGAACTACTTCGCCGGCGGCTTCACCACCCTCCGCGGCTTCCACTTCCGTGGCGCGTCGCCGGTCGAACACACCGTCACGGTCGGCGGACGTTTCCGGCTGCTCGGATCGTTCGAATACATGCTGCCCCTCACCGCCGACGATATGATCCGCGCCGTGGCCTTCGTCGACTACGGCACCGTCGAAGAAGACGTCCGCCTCGACTGGGACAACTTCCGCGTCGCGCCCGGATTCGGCTTCCGCATCACGGTTCCCGCACTCGGACCGGCCCCGCTCGCGTTTGACTTCGCCTTCCCCGTGTGCAAGGCAGACACCGACGACACGCAGGTCTTCAGCTTCTTTGTCGGATTCGGCCGCGGCTGACGGCGCGGGCCGGCCGACCTCGATCACGCGCGCCTCGACCAGGCGCGCCTCGTTCAGACGCGTTCCTCCAGCACCAGCGGCTCACGGCCGAACCGCGCGCGCAACCGGTTGACGCGCGCACGCAGCCCCGGACGAGACAGAATACGCTGCTCCAGACGACGCTTGCCCGGAAAGTCCAACAGCACCAGGCCAATGACCACTGTCAGCAGCCCCTGGCCCGGAATGCCCGGCACGGCCAGGACCCCCCCAAGGAGCACGAGAAACAAACCGAGCAGGTTCTTAAGAACGATCCCGGTCCAGCGAATCACTCGGTGCCGGTCGATCCAGAGCTGGCGCTGATGCGAATCGAGAAAATAGGTGGACGGAAGTTGCACCAGCAAAACCGTGATGGCCACGATACTTACCGCGACGGAAGCAATCCACAGAAAGGCCAGTCCGACCACGTATCCCCAGTTCACACAGTTGCCTCAATGCCTTGTTGCTATAGAATGCTGTGGCCTGCCTGGCCGCCTGGTGACGCTCCCGCGTCCCACCGTAGCGAACTACCAGCGGCCACTGTACTGCCGGCTGTCGGCCGAGCAGCATCACGTACTTGAATCAAATGCCCGGACACCTCACGAATTTGAACTGCCACAGGCACTTTTTCCGCACGCGGAGCGTCTATGTTCGGACAGACCGCATTTTTCAGCCGGTGGTGTGAAACTTTGACCCGTGTCGCGGGTTAACTCTACTGTCGGGGAGCTGCCCGCTTGGCAGGATACAATAGGGCGGTCCGCCAGGATTGCAAGGGTCAGGAGGAGCATATATGTCGATTCGCTTCGTATGCCGAAATGGCCATGTGCTCAAGGCCGACGTCCGCCACGCGGGTCGCAAAACGCGATGTCCCCGCTGCCAGGTGGCCGTCTGGGTGCCGCAGCCCCAGCTGCAAGCGCCCCGGGCCGAGAACGTCCTGACTGACACCCAGGCGGTCCGCTTGCTGGGTTCCTATCATCCCAGCCAGCGCGCGTTGCTTGCTGCTCCTGCGCCATCACCGACTGCGGAAGAGCGACCGTGCCCCAAGTGCGACATGATGGTGCCGATGCTCTGCCGCGTCTGCCCGTCGTGCAACACGTACTTGGGTTCCTGACCGGTCGACAGCGCGCTGCGCGTGCGTCGCGGAAGCTGCTAGGGCCGGAGCGGAGGGCACGCGGCGGGGCGCGTCCCGGGCGGTTCGCTCATGAGTACGACGACCGATCGCGCGCGGACCCGGTAGTGTGACTGCCGCACCGGCACTTCCTGGCCCGGCGCATGGATATCCTGCGGGCTCTCCTGGGAGGTATCGGCGACCAGCTTCCAGCGGCCCGGCTGGAACTCCTGAATGTCAAATCGGGCGTCTTCCCAGTGGGCGTTGATCATGACGTAGAAATCCACATCCTTCTGGGCGCCGCCGTGCAGGCAGAATGCCAGGTGCCGGGACTCCGGCGACATGTCCACCTGACGCCCCGGTCCGTACCAGCGGATATCGTCGCGCCAGAACCGGCTCCGCGAAATGCTCGGGTGCGTCTTGCGGAGAGCGATCATGAGCCGGAAGAAGCGGAACAGATCGCGATGCTCGTGCAGCCGGTCCCAGTTCAGCCAGGTGGTTTCGTTGTCCTGGTTGTACGGGTTGTTGTTGCCCCCCTGCGTATGCAGGAATTCGTCACCGGCAGAGAACATCGGCGTGCCATTGGCCAACATCAGCAGGCAGCAGAAATTGCGCACCTGTTGCCTGCGCAGCGCCACGACGCTGCGCGGCACGTTGACGTCCCCCTCCCAGCCGCAGTTCCAACTG
>DAISIS010000648.1:0-2933 GCA_036821925.1 Pirellulaceae bacterium | reverse complement strand
TGATGGGGGTGAGTCTCTGGGCCACGTTGCAGGCCATTCCCGGCGCCGGGCTGCCGCTGCGCGAGGTGCCGCTGCTGGTGGCGACGGTCGGGCTGGCCATGGTGGCCGGTTTCGTGTCGTTGATTCCTGGCGGACTTGGGGCGCGCGACTATGTCTTGATGAAGCTCTTGGCGCCGCATTGCGGGGCGCACGTGGCGCTGATGTCAGCGGTGCTGCTGCGTGTGGTCTGGTTGCTGTCGGAGGTCGTCCTATCGGCTATCCTATACGTGGACTTGGTCCGCGCCCGCCGCGGTGCGGCCAGAGCCAGAGCCCAACTCGAGTGTGGGAACGATGTCTGAGTTGCTGTCGATTGTGATACCGGTGTTCAACGAGCAGCAGAGCCTCGAGCCGTTGCACGGCGAGTTGACGGCGGTGGCGCGCGCGAACGGCTATCAGATGGAGCTGATCTTCGTGGATGACGGGTCGCAGGACGCGTCCTGGGAGGTGATTACGCGGCTGGCGGAGCGCGACGCATCGGTGCGCGGCATTCGGCTGCGCCGCAATTTCGGCAAGGCGGCGGCGCTGCAGGCCGGTTTTCAAGCGGTGCGCGGCCAGCGCGTCGTGACGCTGGACGCCGATCTCCAGGACGATCCGCAGGAGATCCCTCGGTTTCTGACGCTGATGGACGCTGGGGTGGATGTCGTCAGCGGCTGGAAGAAGGTCCGCCACGACCCCTGGCACAAGGTCGGACCGTCGCGGGTCTTCAACTGGTTGGTGGGCGTGATGACCGGCGTGCGTCTGCACGACCACAACTGCGGCTTCAAGGCTTACCGCCGGGAGGTGTGCGACGAGTTGCGGCTGTACGGCGAACTCCACCGGTTCATACCGGTGTTGGCCGCCGCGCGCGGCTGGAAAGTGGGGGAGATCGTGGTGCACCACCGGCCCCGGCCGTTCGGCCGGTCCAAGTACGGTGTGTCCCGCATCCTCAAAGGGTTCCTCGACCTGTTGACCGTGTCTTTCCTGACCGACTACGGCCAGCGGCCGCAGCATCTCCTGGGCTCCATCGGTCTGCTGAGCTTCCTGGGTGGCGCGCTCGGGATTGCCCTGCTGACCGGCTGGTGGATCGTCTCGCGTCTGTCCGAAACGATGGTCGATCTGCACCTGCACCAACGCGCACTGTTCTACTACTCCATCGTTGCCGTGCTGTTGGGGGCGCAATTCATGGCGATTGGTTTCCTGGCCGAGTTGATCACCGCCCATGTGGGGCGCGAGCGTGCGCCGTACGTGATCTGCCAGCGCGCAGGGTACCCGCACGACTCCGCGGCGGCGGCGCCGTCAGCCGGACAGAACGAACGATGACCGCAGCACAAGGATCTTCACGGTTGCCTGCCGATTTGCCCTCCCCGAATGCAGCCCACCGCGACGTGCGCTGGGCCATCTGGTTGATGATCCTGGCCAGCGCTGCCACGCTCGCAGCGCGCATCGCAACCGTGCGTGCGACCACTGGCGAAACGCCGATGCTCAGCGCGAATGATCGCAGCCGCTGGTGCACCGTCCGCTCCCTGGTCGACGAAGGGACTTACGCGATCGACTCGCTGGTGCAGATCCGGCACCCGGAAACGAAACGCCGGTTCTGGAAGTCGATCGATATGGTGCGGCACCGCGGCCCGGACGGGCGGGAACACTACTATTCCAGCAAGCCGCCGCTGTTTCCCACCCTGCTGGCAGGCGAGTACTGGTTGCTGCGCCAGATGACCGGGCTGACGCTTGCCGACCACCCGTTCCAGGTCATGCGCTGGATGCTGGTGATGACGAACCTGTTGCCCCTGCTGGTTTACTTTGGTGTGCTGTGGCGGTGTCTCGAGCAGCTGGCAGTGACGCGTGCGGCGCTGCTCTACGTCATGGCCGTCGCCACGTGGGGCACATTCCTGACGACCTTTGGCGTGACCATCAACAATCATCTGCCGGCGGCCATTGCGGTGCTGCTGGCGGCGGCCGGGGCGCTGCGCATCTGGCATGGAGCGACCAACTGGTGGCTGTTTGCCGGCACGGGGCTGGCCGCCGCCTTTGCGGTGGCCAGCGAACTGCCGGCGCTGGCCTTCTTCGCCTGCATCACGCTGCTGGTCCTGTGGCGCGCCCCACGCCGAACGTTCAGCGCGTATCTGCCGGCTGCGGCCGTGGTCGCCGCCGGCTTCTTCGGGACCAACTACCTGGCGTATGGCACCTGGGTGCCCCCCTACGGGCACCGCAGTGACGGGCCGGTGATCGCGCAGGTGCCGGTCGCGGCGGTTTCGGAGCTGGATCAGGAGCGGGTTCCCGCATCCGTCCGCGACGCGCTGGCCCGCGCCGGGATGCCGTTGTCCGACCCGACGACGGTGCGGGTCCGCACGGCGGGACAACGCTGGTCGATCTGGAACCGCGAGGGAGCCCACCGCTACGCGGCGGTCGCGACCGCTGATGCGGTCGAGATTCGGCACTGGGGCAATTGGTACGACTATGAAGGGTCGTACTGGAACACGCAACGGCAGGGGGTGGACCGCGGCGAGGCATCGCCCGGCGTCTACGCGTTCCACGCGGTGCTCGGACACCATGGCATTATCTCCCTTTCGCCCGTCTGGCTGTTGAGCGTATGGGGCGTGGCGGCCCTGGTGCGGGGACGACCGGACGGCTATCGTCTGTTCGGCTGGATGGTGCTGCCAGCGACGGGCGTCTGTCTGGGGTTCTCCCTTTGCCGTCCGATGCTGGGCCGCAACTACGGCCCCGTCTGCTTCTTCCTGCCCGAGTTCCGGGGCGAGTACGCGAAGTCCGGCACCGCGAACCTCGCGGCCTACCTCCTGCTCCACGGGATCAACGCCTGGCCGATCTGGTCCGACGCCGCCCAGTGGAACAAGCTCTACGATGCCCTGGATGCCTTCGGCATCCGCGTCGGCGGTCTGACGGCCCTGGACGTGGGC
>DAISIS010000647.1:0-2944 GCA_036821925.1 Pirellulaceae bacterium | reverse complement strand
CGTGCTGCACCTGGACGGCCTGTACGGCAACCAGTTGACGGCGCTGTGCCGCCCGGAAGAGCTCATGCGGCTCGTCGACTGCGCCCGCCGCATCGCCCGCCAGTATGACGTCGCCATCGACTCGGCCATGATCAGCGACGTGCCCGGCTACACGTGGGGCCTGGTGCCGGCACTGGCCCAGAGTGGCATCAAGTACCTCTCGATCGGGCCGAACCACGTGCATCGCATCGGCGGTACGCTGGAGGAGTGGGGGGACCGGCCGTTCTACTGGGTGTCCCCCTCGGGTCAGGAGCGACTGCTGTGCTGGATGGCTGGCAAGGCGTACTCCTGGTTCCATGCCAGTCGCGTCGGCACGCTCTCACGCGACAGCGCACCCGATCCGTTCTTTGCGTATCTCGACGAACTGCTGCAGGCCGATTATCCGTATGACATGGTCCAGGTGCGTTACAGCATCGGGGGCGACAACGGGCCGCCCGATCAGGAGCTGTCGGAGTTCGTGAAAGCCTGGAACGAGCGGTACGAGTGGCCGCGCATGGTGATCTCGACCACCAGCCAGCTGATGCAGGCGTTTGAGCAGCGCTATGCGGACCAGATTCCCGCTGTGCGCGGTGACTTCACCCCGTACTGGGAAGATGGCGCGGGCTCGTCGGCCAAAGAGACCGGCCTGACACGCATGGCGTCCGAACGGCTCGTCCAGGCCGAGGCGCTGTGGGCCTTGCTCGACCCGGCCCGCTACCCGGCCGACGACTTCTACGCCGCGTGGCGCGCGGCCCTGCTGTACAACGAACATACCTGGGGAGCGCACTGCAGCATCACCGAACCGGACAGCCCCTTCACGCTCAGCCAGTGGAAAATCAAAGAGCAGTTCGCGCTCGACGCCGATCGCCAGTCGCGGACGCTGCTGCAACACGCACTGGACAACCACTACCAGCCGCAGACGCCGGTCACTGCGGTCGACGTGTGGAACACCACCTCGTGGCCGCGGTCGGATCTCGTCGTCCTGCCGACCGATCAGCCGCTCGCAGGCCACGTCGTCAAGGACGCGGACGGCACGATCGTGCCCTCCGAGGTGACGCCGCGCGGCGCGCTGGCATTCCTGGCGGACCAGGTTCCGGCGCTCGGCGCCAAGCGGTTCTTTCTGGAAGCGGGTACCCCCGGGCAACTGGGCACGGCCCGGGCGGAAGGGACGGTCGTGAGCAACGATCGCGTGCGGGTCGAGATCGATCCGCAGACCGGCACGATCGCCAGTCTCCGCTGGGCAGACGTCGATCACGATTTCGCGGGTGGTCCGGCGGGGAGCGGCTTGAACCAGTACCGGTATGTGGCCGGTCGCCTGCCGGAGGATCCGCAGCCGAGTCGGCCGACCGGCATCCGCGTCATCGCGCCCGGCGGTGTGACTGCGTCCTTGGGTGTGGTGGCCGAAGCGCCCGGCTGCGAACAGCTGGTGACGATCGTCCGCGTGATCGCCGGCCTGGACCGCGTGGATGTGACCAACTGGGTAACCAAACGCCGGGTACGCGACCCGGAGTCCGTGCATTTCGGGTTTCCATTCCAGGTGCCGGACGGCGTCATGCGCCTGGATGTGCCCTGGGCGGTGATCCGGCCGGACGAGGATCAGCTGCCCGGTGCCTGCAAGAACTACTTCACGGTCGGGCGCTGGGTGGATGTCTCGAACAGCCAGCTGGGGGTGACGTGGTCCACGCTTGACGCGCCGCTGCTGGAGGTTGGGGGCATCCACGTTGACGTCGCGAACCCGTTCACCAGCGAGGCGTGGATCAAGCAGTTGGGGCCGACGCAGACATTCTACTCGTATGTGATGAATAACTACTGGGAGACGAACTACAAGGCCTCCCAGGAAGGCAGGGTCCTTTTCCGGTACTCGATCCGGCCGCACGGACCGTTCGATCAGGCGGCTGCCGCGCGGTTTGGCATCGAGCGCAGTCAGCCGCTGCTGGCCGTCCCCGTGCGGCCCGATGCCCCCGCGCCGGCCTGTCACCTGAGTGTGGACGGTGAGGGGGTTCTCGTCAGTTCCCTCAAACCGAGCGAGGACGGCCGGGCCGTCATGATCCGCTTGACCAACGCCGGCACCGCCCCGGCGCAGGCCTCTGTCCGTTGGCGCGACCCGCAGCCAGCGCGCGTCACGGTCAGCAGCCCGCGCGAAGAAACCGGCCCGGATGTGACTGGTCCGCTCCCGCTTCCTCCCTGCGGCATCGTCACCCTGCGCGCTGAAACCAGGTAGGTCCATTCTGCGGAACGGGACCTGCGCGAACAGAAGATCACCAGTTCCAGATAGCCCCGGAGCTCTGCCATGAAATCACGAGCACGTGTGCTGGCGGCCCTCAATCACCAGGAAGCTGACCGGGTGCCGATCGACTTCGGCGGGCACCGGTCGTCCGGCATTGCGGCGATCGCCTACGCCAGGTTGCGGCAGGCGCTCGGACTGGCCCCGCGGCCGATCCGCGTCTACGACCAGATCCAGCAGCTGGCGATCATCGACGACGATGTGTTGGATCTGTTCCACGTCGACACGATCGAGCTGGGGCGGGCATTCGCGCTGGAGGACGAGCACTGGGTGGACTGGACGCTGCCCGATGGGACCCCCTGTCAAATGCCGCGCTGGACGACGCCCGAGCGGGTGGAAGATGGGTGGGTGCTCAGGAACCAGCATGGTCTGGCGGTCGGACGTATGCCGGACGGAGCGCTGTATTTCGAACAGTGCCACTGGCCGTACCTCGACGACGACGACCTGGACCGGCTGACCGAGGCGATGGACGACACGATCTGGACGACCATCCAGGCACCTCCCGGCCCGCTGGTCGCGGGTGCTGACGGGATGCAGCAGCTGGCGGCCGGAGCGCGTCGGCTGCGCGCGCAGACCGACCGCGCGATCATCGGCCTGTTTGGCGGCAACCTGCTGGAGATGGGGCAGTTTCTCTATCGGAAC
>DAISIS010000646.1:0-2953 GCA_036821925.1 Pirellulaceae bacterium | reverse complement strand
GAATCGGGCTGGTTGCGGAAGAAGCAGTTGCGGATGATCAGGCCCTGGGGATCGCCGAGCATGATGCCCATCGTGCCGGCGCTGGCATGCCAGCCCGCGGCGTCGAAGATGCTGTTCCTGAGCACCGTGCGGCGCACGGCCACGACGAATGGATGGGGCGACGTGTTGTGGACGCAGTTGTCGTGGCAATAGACGCGGTCGATGACGGCGTCGTCCCCCAGCACGAAGTACCCCGAGGAGCACTGAAACATCTCGCAGTCGCGGAGCACCAACTCCTTGGCGGGCGCCCCGACGATGGCGATCCCAGCCGAGAAACTGACGCCGTCGCCCGGCGCGCCGTGGCGGCCGCGCCACTCGGGAATCCCGTGGGAGTTGAACCGGTAGAGCCCCTCGATGTGATGAGCGATGCAGTCTTCGATCACCGGCCCGTGATGCCCGGGGGCCGTGTTGTGCACGATGAGTCCCTTTCCGGCGTGGCACACGACCAGGCTGCGGATGCGAAGGAAGTCCGGGTCTCGGATCAACGCGCAGCGGTCGTCGATGTCCCAGTTGCGGCGGAGGATCGGCCGGGCGCCGGTGCCGTAGGCCCCGATCTCCGCCCAATTGCCCTCGCTGCCGCGGGCCGAGACGTTGAGTTCCTGATTGAAGACGCTGCCACGCCGAAGGAGCAATCGCTCGCCCGGTCCGAGGACCCGGCCGTTGACCTTCGTGAAGTCCTTCCACGGTGCGTCGGCCGACGTTCCGGCGTTGGCGTTGTTCCCCGCAACGCTATCGATGTAGTAGGTCGTCGCCTTCTCTTCCGCGGCAGTGCCGGGCGGCACCTTCTCAAAGGCCGAGGCTGGCGGCCCCTCCTCGTTCGGGAAAAACACCAGCGGATGCCGTGAGCTGACCGGCGGCATGTCGGCGGCGGTCAGTCGAATCTCGGCCGCTCCGAGCACCGCCGCGCCGGCCTCGACGCCCCAGTCGATTGTCTTCTCCTCGCCGGTCGGCATGGTGCCCAGTTCGCGGGTCTCCGGGCCAAGGCAACGCGTGCCTGAGGGCAGTTTAAGGCGAAGGAAGACTTGCCCCGTCGCCCGGCCGACGTTGCGGATCGTCGTCGAGAACTTCTCCGGACGCCCGACCAGCAGAATGGCGTGCTCCTGCCTCGTGCGATGCACCTCGAACACCGGAAGCCTGGGGTTCTCGATCTTCACGTTGTCGATCAGCCCGCCGGTCGCGCCGATCACGAGGGGATGGCCGGTGGGCTTCGGCAAGCCGGACCGCGTCACGCGCTTCCGCTGGCCGTTGACGTCCAGCGTCAGGGCAAAGCCGTCCCAGGCGGCGGTGAGCCGGTACCACTGGCCCGCCACCACCCGCTGTTCGGAAGACACGCGCGGCTCCCAGCCGTCGAGATTCACGAAGAACGCGAAGCAGCCGCCTTCGTTCTGCGAATTCAGCCGGAGCTGGTACTCGCCGTCCTTGAAGACGACGAGGCAGCCCTGGGCCGGCACCTGGTCAAAACGCACGGAGCAATCGATGCGGAGCCCCGGGGCGAGCTGCAAGTCGGGCTTGCTGACGGCATGGACGGCCCGAGATCCGGACTTGAGCGCCTGTCCGCCCGCGACGGGCACGAAGCCGGCACCGCCGCCCGACAGATGGTTCCCGTGGCCGGAAGCGTCGCGAAGGTTGCCCTCGAACAGCCACTGCGCGACGCCGGAAGGCGGGGCGGTGGGGTTTTCGATGCGCACCTCGTCCAGCACCCCCTCAAAGAGTCCCAGTTCCAGCGGTTCGCGCGACGGCACCACGATGCCCGATCGCGGCGTGCTGACGCGGTCGCCGTCGACGTCGATCCAGATCTCCTTGCCGTCCCAGCCGGCGGTCAGGTGATACCACACGCCTAGTCTGGCCGGCGTCTTAGCGCGGACACGGGGTTCCCACCCGCCCAAATGCAGGAAGAACGAGAACCGTCCACCCTCCTGGGGCGGATCCACGCGGAGCTGGTAGGCCCCCTCCTTGATCAACAGCGGTTGCCAGCTCGTGCCGATCCGGTCCAACTTGACCCAGCATTCGATCCGCAGCCCGGGCGCAGGACGCAACTCGGGGCTGTCGGGCACAATGGCCGGGCCTTGGCCGCAGCGGAGGCCCTGGCCGGCGTGTCCCGGGGCAAAGGAGGCCGACGCCAAGAAAGCGTCGTTGCCGCGCCCGGAACGGTCTGCCAAGCTGCCGTCGAAATTCCAGACAGCCACGACGGGCCGCTCCTGCGCCAGACCGCGAGACGCATAACTGGCCAGCGCACCGAGAAGGACGCATGCTGTGAAGAAGGGACGTTTCATTCGATTGCCTCGTCTTCGGGGGCGCCCGCTTGTCGTGAACCCGGGAACGATCCCGACTCGCCGGAAAAACCATCCTAACAGGATGGCCCTTGGCGTGCACCGTCTGGAACGCATTCAGTGTGCGCAAGACTCTCCAGTACGAAGCGAGTGCACCCCCGGACCAAATCCATCCACGCGCGGCTGCAACAGGGTTCTCGTGGTCTCGCCGTGTCGGGCGGCAATTCTACATGAGTCGTGATTCCAATGGGGGGTACGGGCAGTGTCTCTTCACGTTGTTGTGAAGTCGATTGTGAACTTTATTGGGGATTATGTATAGTATGTTAGATGGGATTGCCAGCCGCTGTCGAAATGGCGCGGGCCGCGACGCGTTCGACGCTGTGAATATGCTACGCTTGCTTGATGATGCGTTGGCGCTACAACCGGCTGCGCACGCGGCAAGGACATGAGATTCTCTCTGCGGATGACTCACTATGCGGGCTGAACACATCAATCCCTTCCTGACCTCGATGATCTCCGTGTTCGATACGATGCTCGGATGCAAGCTCTCGCGAGGGACTCCCTACGTGAAGAACTCCGTCCAGCCGGAGCATGAGATCAGCGGTGTCGTGGGGCTGTCGGGCAAGGCAAAAGGCGTGGTCGTG
>DAISIS010000645.1:0-3012 GCA_036821925.1 Pirellulaceae bacterium | reverse complement strand
GAATTCACCGGGGCCGTGCTCAAGGGGCAGGTCCAGAAGCTGGACATGATCTGCCAGCGGCTGCGCGCCAACGCGAAACGGGTCCGCGACGGCATCGCCGACCTCCCGGGGCTCAAGATGCGCAAGATGTCAGACCCCGAAGGGGACCTGGGCGTGACCGTGTTCCTGGACCACGGCGATCGGGAGCACCGCGACAAGTTCCTGCGGGCCTTGCGGGCCGAAGGCATCGCAGCATCCGGCCCCGGCGGCTCGGTGATCCTGCCGGTCGACGAGCGGATCGAGAAGAAGATGACCGTGCACCCCGACTGGCCGACCTTCAATACGCCGCAGGGCAAGGCGATCCAGTACGGGGCCGAGTGCTGCCCCCGCACCATCGACATCATCGACCGGACGGGCGGCGTCATCATGGACCCCAACTTCTCGGAGGACGACTGCAACGACATCGTCAAGGCCATTCGCAAGGTCTACCTGGCGATGCACGCCTAGTCGTCGCGTGCCGCCAGGCGCGCAGGCTCCACGGCGGGGCTACGACAGCCCGAATTGCCGCAGCACGAGGGGCCCGACATCGACATCACGCACGGCCGGCGCGGGAACCGCGTCGGCCTGGGAACTCAGCAGCACGCCGCGCTGCGAGGTGTCGGTAACGGGCGCCCCGTGCGAGCCGCGTACGAGGGTGGCATCCAGCGGAATCGTCCGCGTCTGCGGGTCCCAGTGCAACTCCACGGGATCGTAGCCCGGCTTGCGGTGAATATCGACAGTCCGCGCGAAGTCGGGCGCCCGCGCGTCGTCGAACCACCAGTAGTAAGCCTGCCAGCTCGACGGCGCAGAGATCAGCACGATGTCCCCGGCGCGTGGATGATTCACCGCGTACTTGCCCCGTTGGTCACCCACCAGCACTTCGCTGATCCCGCGTTCGCCGGCAAACCGCTGGGCGATCGCGTCGATCACTTGCGGATCCTGGCGTTGCACAAACACATGAGAGAACTGGTGGTCGACCAGCGCCCAGGCGGTGCTGCGTTCCAGATCCAGCATCTCGCCCCCTCCCTCCGGGCGCACCTGCAGATGCCCCTGCTCGCGCAGCACCCGATTGGGATAGCTGACGTGATCCACCGGCGTGATGACGTATTCGCTGGCCGCCAGCCACACCAGCTGCCGCCCGGCGTACGCCGCGGTCAGCCCGTCGATCAGCCGCCCGAGCACCTCGTCCAGTTCGGCCAGCGCGGCGATCGCAGCCGGGCTGTCCGGACCCAGTTTCTGCGCCGCGTACTCAAGGTGCGGCACATACAGATAGAAGAACCGCGGCTGGAACCGGTGCGCCGTGAAGACGGCGGAGTCCACGATCCAGGCGGTCGATTGGATGTTCGCCAGCGGACCCCAGAAATGCTGCAGCGGAAAATGCCCGAGCGCGTCGCGCAATTCGCCGTAGAACGCGGCGGGCTGGGTGTAACACCACAGCGACTCGGACCCGTCCGGATTGTGAACCGGTGCCGGCATGCAGACGTAGTCTGCGCCGCAGCCCTTGCTGAGCATCGGGAACCAGGCGGCGGACGTACAACGCGGATCGCGCGTGTGCAGACGGTCCCAGATCTGACGCGCGGCAATCCGCTGGTTGCCTCCCGTCCACATCTCCACCTGCCGGCTGGCGCGCCAATAGAACCCGTTGGCGATCACTCCGTGTTCCCGCGGCAGCCGGCCGGTCAGCATGTTGGCCTGGACCGGCCAGGTGACACACGGAAAGCTGGGGGTCAGCGGCACGGTGTGCGGCAGGGTCCGGGTCAGCTGTGGCAGCCGCGGCAGATCCTGCGGCCGCAGCCCGGGGATGGACAACAGCACGACGCTGGGATCCGTTTGCATGTCCTGTCTCCTCGAAAGTCTTTCCGCAGCAGGTCAGGGGGCAGCTGTCACGTCGACGCGATCCATTGTCCGAGCACAACCGTCGGCACCAGGCAGGCGAGGATGACGAGCGACCAGGCCAGCGGTCCCACCAGCAGGGCCACCGCCGCATCCAACACGATCAGCGACCAGAGGCAGTTCCTGACCGCGGCCTGCACGCGCCGCGGCGTGGGGTCCACGATCGCCACCGCCGAGCGGCGCACGATCACGAAGGCCAGCAATCCCAGCAGCGCCAGCCACAGGTTCTCGCTGGCCAACGACGCGGGCAACTCCGGCGGCAGCTGCCGGTAGATGGCGGCCAGCAGTCCGATGCCGCCGACCATGACCAGGCTCGCCGCGCTTAACGACCCGCGTCCACTGCGCCCGGCCTCCGAGCGGGCGAACCAGGTGACCCCCGCGATATACAGCCCGATGCCGCCGGCGGCCAGCAGCTGGTGGGGCGCGTACCCGGCCACCGCGGCGGGCCCCACGCTGGGCACCCCGGCACTCATCCCCAACAGGACGTTGAGCAACCGGCAGGCACCCATGGCCGGCGGTCCCAGCACCGTCCGCTTGAGTCCTCCGTCGTACGCCACGATGCACAGCGCCAGCAGCGCGGCCACCGCCCCGCTGCGCCACGGCCAGCTGCCCTCGATCTGCCCCAGCAGGCCGGCCAGAGCGCCGCACAACACGCCGCTCACGAGCAACGCCCAGCCCAGCCGCCGCGCTGCCGCCACCGGCAGCCGCCCCGACGGCAGCGGCCGCTCGGGCCGCTCCTGCCGATCCTGCTCCAGATCCCAGACGTCGTTCAACACCATGCCGGCGCTATAGAGCAACGCGCTGGCTGCGGCCAGCGACGCAAACGTGCCCCAGGGGCGCAGCGTCTGCTGCACCACCACAAACCCCATGGCCACATCCGCCCACGCCGTGAACACGTTCGGCAGGCGGGTCAGACGAAGATAGTCCCACAGCTGGGCAGATCGGGTATTCACGCCATCCAGTCTCTCGCCCGCCGCGGTGCACGTCAACTGCTGGCGCTGCGATAGCTCAACAACGCCCGTTGGAACACCCATCGCGAGGCCAGCAGGCTGACGATCGTGGCCAGCAACGCGAAGCAGGCCAGCTGCCAGCTCAGACTCC
>DAISIS010000644.1:0-3017 GCA_036821925.1 Pirellulaceae bacterium | reverse complement strand
GAGTACACCTGGGAGGAGTTCCGCCGTCTGCATCTGTCGTCGGGCCAGTGGGTGGTGGTACTCGACTACCCGCCCAGCCCCGCGGTGCCTCGTTACGTCCCATGGTGGTAAGGATTCTGTGGCATGAAACGCATGACGCTACTCTTGGGGATCGCGCTGCTCGCGTGGTGCTCGTCTTTCGCCCTGGCACAGACCGACGTGCCGGACTCGGCGATCGCCGAGATCATCCGACGCGGTGATCTCGTAACTCGAACCGGGAGCCGACTGCATGGCTCGGCGACCGATCAGATCGCCCAGGCGCTGACCGTGCCCGAGGACGATTCGCATAAGTGGTTCATCTCCGTGATCACGTCGCCCGATTGCCAGGCTTGCGCGCGACTCAAGGCCGACTGGAAGACGTCCGCCGTGCTGCGCGCGTTCGCCAACCCGGACGATCCGAAGGAGTCGTGGGCTCACTACCGCGTCTATCGGGCCGACGACGCGACGCAGAAATGGCGCTGGAAGAACATCCGCATCTCCGGCTATCCGACGATCCTGATCCAGCCCCCGCGCAAAGGGCAGTTCGGCGACCCATCGACCGTCGTCATGCAGTGCGCCGGCTACGACGGCGATGCGAAGAGACTGTCCGGTGCCATGTCGAGCGCGATCCGCAAATACGTGGAGCAGGTGACGAAGAACGGCCGTGTGCCACGTGTCGCAGTCGATGGCAACTGCCAGACGCCGGACGACGTGAGCCAAGCCACCGCTTACGAGCCCCCCTTTACGCCGATTCCGCCGGACGCGGACGTGCCGCCAGTCACTCCCTTCGTGCCTGACGTGCCGGTCGTCATTCCACCGGCCCCGCAGCCGCAGGGCACACCGAGCGTGGCGCTGCTGCTGGTCCAGGCGATCGGCGGCACCCTGGCATCACAAGCGCTGTCGAGTGTGCTGTTGATCGTGTTGATCGGCGTGCAGGTCTGGCGAGCCCTGCGCAAGTCGACCGGTCAGCCGCTTCTGCTGGACGACGAGGCCTTTGAACAGGTTCGCCAGCTGCTTCTGAGCATCATCCCGTCCCACGACGGGCCGTCGAATCCGCCGTCCATTGAATCGTAGTGACCGGAGGGGCCCATGCCCAGACACAGGCTGTTGGCAGTCGTCATCCTGGCCGTCGCCGCTGCGGTGGCACGCGCGCAAGACGCGCCAGACGCGTCCAGCGTGGTCCGCATCCAGGTCGGCAGCTCGATCGGGAGCGGAGCCTACTTGGGCGATCGGCTTGTATTGAGCTGCGCGCACATCTTCCGCCAAGAGAGCGAGAACCGCCAGGCCCTGGTGCAGTTCCCCAACGGCGAACAGCATTGGGGCGTCTCGAAGTCCGTGGATTTCCACTGGGACCAGTCGCTGATTGAGCTCAACACCGTGCCGAGTGCCCGGGGCGTGTGCGTCGCCACCGCCAATCCACAGCCGGGTGAACAGGTGGTGGCTCTCGGTTATGCCTTCGGTCGGGAGATCCGACAGATCACCGGCCGCGTCCTCCGGTACGTGTCCCCCAACAGCACGGATCCGGGCGACTGGTTCGCGTTCTCCGGCGCAACGACGGAGGGCTGGTCGGGCGGCCCGATCTTCAACGCGCGTGGCGAGCTGATCGGCAATGTGTGGGGCGCACGCGAGGCGGACGCCACGAGCGTCGGCGTGCTGTGCGGTCGCACGCGGCGGTTCCTGCTGCCCTGGAACGCCCGGCTCGAAGCCGTGCGGCTGGCTCAATGTGCCGGCGGCCAGTGCGTACCCCTCCCACCGCGCACGCGCGTGGCCCCGCCGCGCATGCGGAACGTGCTGACAGGGCCCGACGTCGTCGCGGGCCCTCCGGCCCAGCGGCCACCGGCGACGACGGCACCACCGGCCCATCCACCTGCTGGCCCGGGACCTGCGACCCCTCCGAGCGTCGAGGTGCAGATCGACTACGACCGGATCGCCGCATTGGTCCTCGAGAGGATGCAGGCAGATCCGGCGCCGTTCATCGGACCGGCGGGGCCACAAGGTCCCGCCGGCCCAGCGGGTCCTGCCGGACCACCAGGACCTGCCGGTGCCGATGGATCGGCCGGTGTACAGGGTCCACCTGGACCGCCCGGGCCGGCGGGAAAAGACGGGGCCGGTACGACTCCGCTGTCGGTCGTGCTCGAAGACGGGCAGGGCCGGGCGGCGGACACCATCAGCGTAGGATCTGACGGCGTGCTGCGGCTGCCGCCAGTCGTGTTGCAGATTGCGCATCCGGATGGACGGGTCTACCAACAGGCCCAACCGCTCGGACGCGCGATCACCATCAAGCTCGTCCCCGTGCAGAAAGGGACGTGATCGACAGTCCGCAAAGGGGAACCACTGTGGCGGAGAATCAGGAACCGCTCGTCATCCCAGTCCCCGGCGATGACGGCCCACTTCCAAAGGAGCCAGTAATGGCAGAACCGACAGCCAACCAGGGTTTGGCAGCGGAACTCATCGGTCAGTCGATGGGTCAGTTGAGCGGGACGGCCGCCGTCGCGCAGAACAACTTCGTGACCGTCAACAAGGCGCTCGACTACGACTTCGTCGAAGGCAAGCGCGTGGTGGACCTGGTCGAGGCGCTCGGCGGCCGTGAAATCGGCAGCAAGACGGTGCCGGCCGGGCCAACCACCGTCAGCTGACGCACGCGCGACGGCCAGCGCGTAACGTGGAGTTCGGGGGTCGCCCGGAGGCCCCCGACTCCGGCTCTCATCCGCCCCGGGAGTATGGCGATGGACATCACGCACGGCTTCGCCCAACTGGCCCAGCTGCAGGTGGCCCACCAGATGCGGTTCCACCGCGACAACGCGGAGCTCGACGCCCGCCTCATGCGGCGGTTCCAGGAACAGGTCCCGGCGACGGAGGACGACACCGTGGATGACGGCACGCAGGAAGGGGAAGGCGATGGGAACAGCGAATCGGATAGTCAGCCTGCCGCCCCAGATGGCGGCTAAGGTCAACCGCACCAGCGCACAACTGGAACAACTGGCTGAGGTGATGGACGT
>DAISIS010000643.1:0-3019 GCA_036821925.1 Pirellulaceae bacterium | reverse complement strand
ACAGGCTGTGCGCCCAGCGATGAGCCCAGAACCGCCCGAGCACCGCGCGCTGCGGCTCCGGAGCGGCCGGGCCGCGGCGCAGATCGGAGCTGGCTCCGCCGGCGGTTTCAGCCGGACGACGCTTGCGGCACTTCCAGACGCGCCACAGGTGCGCCAGATCGGAGCCGATGGCTGAGATCGTCTGCCAGAAGCTGCGCCGCAAGCTCGCGTCGAGCAGATCGAGCAGGTAGAACCCGGTGCGTCCCAGCAGCAACTGCCGGCGGAAGCTCAGGTGCAGAATGCGTCCCAGCCGGCTGACGGCGCGAGGAATCAGGCGTTCCAGCGGTGTGGCCGGTGCCGCATCCACGATGGCAAGCAGCTGCACCGACTCACCGTCGGACTCCAGACGCCGCGCCATCTCGTACGCCACGAGACCGGCCAGCGAGTAGCCGGCCAACCGGTACGGACCGTGCGATCGGACTGCGCGCAGCGTCCGCAGGCAGCTGTCGGCCAGGTACTCGACGCGGCACGTGTCGCTCGACACCGCCAGCTCCGGGAAGGGCAGGACATAGTGCTGTTCTGCCGCAAGTTCCAGCGCGTTGAGGTCCAGGAACCACGCGATCAGGAACAGCGGTACAGCAGACTCCGTGGGCTGACCGGGCACGCTGGTCGCCGCGCCCTGCGGCTGGCCGGACGCGTCGACGATGCGCGCCAACTGCGCGATCGTGGGCTGCGCGAAGAACTGGCTCAGCGGGAGCAGGACACCCTGTTCCCGGTAGAGCTGCTCCACCACGGCCACCGCCGACAGGGACTGGCCGCCCAGGTCGAAGAAGTTGTCGTACACCCCGACAGTCGTCTGGCCGAGCACCTGTTGCCAGATGCTGGCCAGCGTTTGTTCGCTCCGCGTGCGGGCGGGCAGGTGCTCGGTGCCCAAGGGCATCGTGTGGTGTGGCGTGTGTGCAAGTGCCTGGCGGTCCAGTTTCCCGTTGGCCGTCAACGGCAGACTCTGCACGAGGCAGAAGCGGGCCGGGTGCATGTAGTGCGGCAGGCGGGCGTGCAACCAGGTACGCAGCGCACGCACAGACAACGCCGCCCCTGCGCGCGGCACAAGGCAGGCTCTCAGCTCCCGCTCGTGGCCGCCCGTCTCCTGAGCCACCACGGCGCAGGCCTGCACATCCGGATGCGTCTCCAACGCGGACTCCACCTCACCGAGCTCGATCCGGTAACCGCGGATCTTCACCTGCTGGTCGTGCCGCCCCAGGAACTCGATGTTGCCGTCGGGCAGATACCGGGCGATGTCCCCCGTTCGAAAACACCGTTGGCGAGATCCACACGGGAGTGTGCGCTGCACGAACTTCTCGGCAGTCAACTCGGGGAGGTCCAGGTAGCCGTGCGCCAGGCCGTCCCCGCCGATGTTCAGTTCGCCGGGAGTTCCGGGGGCGGTGGGGTGGCCATGCTCGTCGAGGATACAGCAGCAGGTGTGCGCCAGGGGGCGGCCGATTGGTACGGAACCGTGCGGAAACGATTCATCGCGTCGAATCGCGTACGTGCAGCTGAAGGTTGTTGCCTCGGTGGGTCCGTAGCCGTTGGTCAGACGCAGTCCGGGCAGCAGTTCCAGTGCGCGCCGCACATGCGCAACCGACAACGCATCGCCCCCTGTCAGTACGTGCCGCACTGACGCCAGCAGCGACGGTCGTTGGTCGATGATCTGGTTGAAGAGCCCGGCGGTCAGCCAGAGGCACGTGACCTGCTGTTGTCGAAGGAGCCGTTCCAGGGCCGGCAGTTCGAGCAGGTCCGGGCCGTAGACGACGCACGTGGCGCCATTGAGGAGTGGTCCCCACAGTTCGAAGGTTGACGCGTCAAAGCAGGTGGACGCCAGGAGCAGGAACCGCTGCCCCGCGTCGAACTCGGCGTAGTGCTGGCCGCGCACCAGACGCACGATGCCGCGATGGGGGATGGCCACGCCTTTGGGGCAGCCGGTCGTGCCCGACGTGAACATCACGTAGGCCAGGTCTTCCGCCGTCACCTCCACGGCGGGATTCGCCGCTGGTTGTGCAGCGAGCGAGGCCGACTCGCCCCGGAGATCGAGGATCGCCAGCCCCTCCGGCTGCATGCCGCCGGGCAGGTCCGCTGCCGCGATGGCCACTTTCGCGCCACTGGCGACGAGCAGCAGACGCAGGCGTTCTTCCGGTCCAGTCGTGGGCAAGGGTACGTACGCGCCGCCGGCCTTCAGGACACCCAGCACGCTGATCACGAATTCCGCGGAACGCGGCAGCACTACGGCGACACGCGCGTCGCGTGCCACCCCCAGCTCCCGCAGGCGGTGCGCCAGCTGATTGGCGCGCGCGTTGACCATGCCGTAGGTCCACTGCCGCTCGTCAGCCACCAGGGCGACCGCGTCGGGGTAACGGCGGGCCTGCGCCTCGAATAGCGCCGGCACGCTGGCCTCCCGCGGGTACGGCAGGGCGACTGGGCTCCACGCGTCTACGACCGCACCGGACATCTCCGGCAGGAGGGGCTGCGGTGCGGTGTCTGATGATGCTGAGGTTGGACCGATCATAGCGTGTTGGTACGTGTGGCCCCGAGCGCAGCGTGAAGATCCGGCCGCGGCACCGACGGGCGGGCACGCTGAGCGATATCAGTCGGCGGGCGGCCCGGGCTTCGCGCTACGACCCGGTTGCGGACGGACAATGTCCCTGTAGAACTCGTACGACAGCGCACGCGGATGTCAATTCAATCCGCGTTATCTGGCAGATGCGTGTGTGGCCTCTGCGGGCTGGTGCCGCCCGACGGATCACGGCGCAGGCTGCGCGCACGCGGCGCTGCCGCCCGAGACGCTTGTGCGTCTCGGGGCGATTGTGACGACCAGGTGGGGCGGCCGGCCGGCAGCTACTCGAAGGTCAGCCCCAATTCGCTGCCGACCGCCAGCACGTGCGCGCGCGAACGGGCATACTCGTCGGCGTCCCGCATGTGTTCGATCATCAGCGGGACGTCGTGCGGCAGGGCCGCCAGCCGGCGGAGAAACGTGCGGTAGTCCAGC
>DAISIS010000642.1:0-3030 GCA_036821925.1 Pirellulaceae bacterium | reverse complement strand
ACAAGGAGAAGGCGGCGGTGCCGCGGCCCCGCCGCGAACGCCTGCCCGACACGCGGCAGTCGCTGACCCACAAGTTCAACGTCGGCGGGCATGAAGGCTACATCAACGTCGGCCTCTATCCGGACGGCCGGCCAGGCGAGCTGTTCCTCACGATGGCCAAAGAGGGGAGCACGGTCGGCGGCATGATGGACGCCTTCGGCACCGCCATTTCGATGAGCCTGCAGTACGGCGTGCCGCTCGAAGTGCTGGTCAACAAGTTTTCGCACATGCGTTTCGAACCGATGGGGCATACGGCTAACCCCGACATCCGCATTGCCAAGAGCGTGGTCGACTACATCTTCCGGTGGCTGGGCAATACGTTCCTGCCTGGCTATCGCGAGGCCAGTATCGGGCTCAATCCGGCCGGGGCGGACGAACCGCGGGGGGACACCAACTCCGGCAACACCGCTTCACTGCTCGAACCGGCGACGGTCGCTAACCGGAACGCAACCGCCAGCGGGCACGGCGCTGTAGACTACGCGGCGCTGGAGCGTGCCGGCGTGGCGATGAAGGTCGATGCGGCCGGGAACCCGCTGTCGTCGCGGAGCGAGCAGTTCGCGCGGTTCCAGAGTGACGCGCCGAGCTGCGAAGTGTGCGGATCGATCACCGTACGCAACGGCAACTGCTACCTGTGCCACAATTGCGGCAACAGCATGGGCTGTTCATAGCAGAAAGACGACGGCGCCGATGACCACGGCGCCGGCGGCCGCCAGGAGGACGGCCGCACTGCCCATATCGAGCGCATCGCGCAGGTGTGGATTGTAATCGCGATCCACAGCCTGCGCCAACTGTTCGAGCGCGGTGTTGAGCATCTCGGCTGTCAACACCGCGACGATGCAGAGCAGGACGATACACCATTGCCAGGCCAGCAGGTGGCGCCACAGGCCGGCGGCCAGCACCGCCACAGCGCATCCGGCGTGCACCCAGAAGCTCGACTGGCGACGGAAGGCGATCCCGCAACCGCGCAGCGCGTCGCCGAACTTGCGCGTCCAACTCCGGGGCTGTCTGGGAAATGGACTGGCCATGCTCGACCTGCTGTGGGGTCCCACCCCCGTGTGCGCCTATTCGATACCCATCATGCCGACCGGCGGGATCTGCACGCCGCCCACGCGTCCCAGCCGCCCCTTGGGCAGAAACCGGGGTTCCACGGCGATCGCCGCGCCGACGTTGTCGCGCCCCAGATCCGCATTGAACGTCAGCCGCACCAGCATCGATTCGCCGACATGCGTGATCGCCAGTCGTTCGCCAATGTTCCCGGTCGGTCCCAGATCATAGGTGCCCGCCAGGTCCATGATCCACTTGTGGCTCAGCCGGTAACTCACCGCGCCGACCAGCAACGTGCTGCTCAGCGGCCCCTCCATGGACGTGATCCCCCCATACACCTGCCCCCGCTGCGGACGACTCAGCGCTGACCCCAGCGAAATCATCCGCAACCCGTCCGGGAACAGGTCGGCGTAGCCGTCGGACAGGATGGTCACGCGGTCGCCGACGTGCCAGCGGAAGTCGTATTCCAGCAGCCCCAGGTATTCGCCGAAGTTGTCGCGATCCGCCTGTGGAAAGAGGGTGCCGTCCACATCCAGGGCAACCCAGTCGACCACCCGCTGCTGTCCGGGCAGTCCGCGTTTGGTCTGCCAGCGCTGGTGGATGCCCAGCCGCGCGGCCGTCACGTCATCGACGGTTTCGAGCGTCGGGGAAGCCACCCAGTTCTGGAGTCCGGCCCGGTACGCGAAGCTGCGCGGATCGCGATACCAGGGAATCGCGCCCAGATATCCCAGGAAGTGTTCCTGCGAGTCGTCGTCCAACGGGTCGTACAGCGGGAACTCGTCGATGTTCCGGCTGGCATCCGCCCAGTACAGATCCGATTGCAGCGTCACCTTGTGGGCCAGGCCGTTGAGGTTGAGCAACATGTTCTGGACCGTGGGGAAGACCCGCCAGAACGGCAGGCTGAGCCGCACGCCGGCCTGGCCGTAGGCGCGCGTGAGGTCCTGCTGGTCGTCGAGCCCCTGGCCCCAGTAGGCTACTTCCCCCAGCGCGTAGGGAACGCATTTGACCGGCCCCAGCTGCAGCGGCAGGTCCAGTTCGTGGCGCGTCGCGAAGCGGCCCCCTTGGGGCTCCATCGCCGGCTGCTCCCAAGGCAGGTACTGCCAACCCGCGGCATCCTGCGGATCGGTGGGGGCGTCGAGCACTCCGAACCGCGCATAACTGGCCTGAGAATGCGCATACCATGTCAGGCGGTCGTTCAGCAGCGAGCGGCCCAGCAGGAAGTGATCTCCGCGCGGCCACCACTCCGTCTGGGACACGTTGTCGTTGAGCGAGAACTGTCCCAGCACGCGCAGCGACTGGTCTTCCCAGGTGCGCTTCAGCTCCAGACTCGTCACGCGATCAACCCACTCGTCCCACTCCTTTTCGTAGTACTCCTCCAGGAAATTGCGGTCGCTGATCCAGCCCAGCTTGGCGATCACCTGCCAGCCTTCCGGCAGATTGTGGCGGTGGCGCCAATACGCGCGGCCCCGCGTGGTCGTCTCCGGCACGACGTGCCGGCGGTTCTCACCCAGATCGTCAAATCCCGTGTCGTAGATGCCCCAGGCGTCGAACCAGCCTGTCACCGGACCGGGATGCCCCAGGCAGTCGGTCCGATCATAGGAGAAGTTCGTACCCAACCCCATCCCGCGATCCCCCAGGTAGTCGGTGCTCAACGACCAGTCGGTGCCGGTGGGCGGGTTCTTGATGCGCAACAGCTGGTACAGGTCCCAGTCGGCCAGGACCTGCGCCCCGAAGACATCGTCGTTCTTGACCGAGAAGCGCTCCAGATAATAGGACGGCTTGCGCAGATCGGTGGCCATGGCCGGCCAGTAGAAGACGGGGAGCCCGCCGATGTACAGGAAGTTGTTGTAGCTCGTCGCCAGCATGCTGTGATCGACGGCCGCTTCCTGGGTCAGCGGGTCCGGCTCCAGCTGCCCGGGCAACGAGTTGATGCGCGGCACCTGCGTG
>DAISIS010000641.1:0-3034 GCA_036821925.1 Pirellulaceae bacterium | reverse complement strand
AGGCCGTCGTCCGGCCGGGCGACGAGCAGATCATCATGGGGTTGGCCGATGGCAGCCGCATCCGGGGGCACCTGGTGACGATCGAGTCCGTGCGTGTGGGGAAGTGCACGGTGCAGCACGTTCCCTGTGCGGTGCTGGGGGCGGATGCCGCCGATGCCCCATCGTTGCTGGGCATGAGTTTCCTGGAGCATTTCAAGTTCCAGGTGGATGCGGCCAAGGGCGTTCTGTCGCTGGTGCAGATCCGCACCGACAGCGACGCGTTCCGCAACGAATAGGGGGTCCACGCGCGCACAGACCGGGCGCACCCGGCGGCGGACCCCGCCCCACCGGACGCGCGCCGCCCGCGGCAGCGGCACTAGGTCCTCGCGCAGCGCGCACAGGCCACCTGCGGCGCGACGCGCTGACGCAGATTCATCTCCTGCAAGCGATCGCGGCGCAGCGGGCCGCACGTGGCGCAGGCGGAGAACTGTTCCCAGTCCCACAGGTCCATGAACACCCGCCCGCGCTGCAGCGCGAGACCTGCTTCGAGCACCTGTTCCATCGCCGGCAGGCCGGGAGGTGCAAACCATCCGGCGCGGGCCAGCTGGTCCAGCATGCCGTTGCCGGCGCGGGTGGGGATCACGACACAGCACTGCACCCCCACGTCGAACGCGAACTGCAGTGAGCGGACCGCCCACTCGATCCCCGACTGCTCGTCCAGGAACGGGGGGCGCAGCAGGATGAACGCCCGGACAGCGATGGCCTGGTCGCGCAGGTAGCGCACGGCGCGCTCGAAGTCCTGCAGCGTCATCTGCTTGTTGAGCCGCGTCAGGACTTGCTCGTGCACCGTTTCCAGCCCCAGCGCCACTTCCAGCTGGCCGCGGACCAGGTCCCGGAACTGCAGGCAGTGCGGGCCACAGAACCGCGGGTGGTTTTCGACGATGACGGTGTCGAACGAACGCACGCGTTCTGCGATCGCGGCATAGTCCGCGGGCGGGATCGCCTGCTGATCGAAAAAACTGCCACTGTTGTAGAGCTTGATGTGGCGAGTGGCCGGCAGGCGCGCCAGCGCAAAATCGATCTGCTGCGGGATGGCTCCGGGCGGCACGCGGGTGTCGGTCGTGTGGCGCCACAGGTCGCACATCAGGCAGCAGAACGGGCACTCGCGATTCGTCAGAAACACCGTCGCGACGTCTGCCACCTGCCCCTGCGCCCCACACTCCGACTCGATCAGCCAGGCGTAGGGGCGCGCCGGGTCAACCGCCTGCTTCGTCCCGCGCGCAGCACGGATCTGGCGCTCCGCGATCTGTGGCCACGGCACCACGGCATCACCCGCCAAAGAGGGCGGAGAACGCGCGGCGATAGGGCATCTCGCCCGGCGCGAAGACCGCCTGGAATCCGGCTTCGTCCACCGCCCCGCGCTGGAACCGCCGCTTCTCGAACACCGGCATCGTCAGTCCGGTCACAGCTTCCACACCGCGCCGCACGATCTCCCCCTTCAGCGCGTACAGCCGCTGCTGATCCCACTCTGTCAACGCGATGAACGGAATCCCTTCCGCCACGGCGATCACGTTGGGGAGCGTGTACGGACTGAAGTTCCGGAATCCCAGCACGCGGGTGGGCGCATAGGTGCGCACGTACCCGCGACTGTGGCCGCCCGTGTAGGTCAGCGAATGCTTGATCGTGTCCACCCCCCAGCCTTCCTGATACAGCATCAGATTGTTCAAGACGCTGCGGATCGTCAGCTCTGAATTCGCCTCGATCGGATAGTCCTTCAGGTTCTCGTCGCCGCCGTCACCGTCGACCAGATACTGCCAGTCGGGATACCGCGCGCGGATGCCGCGGCAGAGCGCCAGGGTGACCGTCGCCGCCTCCACGTCCAGCTGCTTGTAGTCCTCAATCACCCGGATGGTGTCCCGGTAATCGAGCGCGCTCAACGGCACGTCAATCGCCTCGAGGAACATGGCCAGATCGAGCTGGTCGAGAAACGCCAGGGCCTGGTCGAGATCGGCAGCCCGTCCGCCGACCGAGAGCGTGAACGCTTTGAGCCGCGCCGGCGCTTGACCGCGGGCCAGCAGCAGGTGGTACAGCACGAGGAACACGGAGCCGCTGTCCACACCGCCAGAGAACAGCACCCCGATCGGCGCCCGGTCGTCGATGCGGTCGAGCCACCGGTTGCAGGCGTCCGCCAGAGCGCCGATGTAGGCGCGCCCGATCTCGTCCAGGTCCGTGCTCAACGCGTTCCGCTCCGGCTGGAAGAACCGCGTGTAGACCGGGTTCGGATCGGGACACCCGACCAGCGCGATCTCCACCAGATGATGCGCCGGGACCATGCGGGTGTAGGAGGGATGGAACTGGTCCTCCAGCCCCTCCCGCTCCAGCTGCGCCCGGATCTCCTCGATCCGCTCGGCTACGATCAGGCACGGCCCGTCCACCAGCTTGGCCATGAAATACCGCATCGGCCGGCCAATCGAGCGGGCCATGCGGACTAGATTGCCTCGTTTCTGGACAATGGCATACTGGCCGTCAATCAGACGGATCCGGTCCGGATCCCCCGAGGCCACCGCCTCCGCCGCCTCGTCCGGCGTCATGTTCAACAACAGGTTGCTGTTCGGATCGATCAAATCCACCAGGCGGTCAACATAGGCAGTCTTCTGCACGTCAGGGGTCTCCAATGGGAAAGGCGTCCGGCCTGTCAGATGCGCTGACAAACCCGAGTCTGCAACAGCATCGACGGTCTCGCGTGACCGCCATGGATGGCAGGTCACGGTGCAGTCAATACGCAGCCAGGATCGGCAAGAGTTCGCGTCCCCCTGTTGTACACCACCGGACAGTCAACTCAATGACCAGTGGCCAGTGGCCAATGACTAATGACTAATGACTAATGACTGATGACCGATGACCCGGACGTCGGACGAAAGACCCCCGCCCGCGAAGTACCATGGACGGCTCGCCTGGCCCCCCGGTTGTCGGCACTCTGCGGTGGCCCCGTGCCCGCGGGCCGATTTCTGCTACAATTCCGCGCTTCCCGGCACGGCGCGATGAGTGGATCGGC